>JBBTMW010000056.1:0-9445 GCA_038067995.1 Candidatus Zixiibacteriota bacterium | reverse complement strand
TCCCGATAGACCGAAAAATTTCGCAACATCATCTTTTTCACCGACATTGGCGCTACAGTGCATCGACATGACATTTTTCTTTGGGAGCAAATAATTCAGAACGGTGAAAATCGATTTCTTGATTTCGCCGCCGTAATGCGAGCCGCCGATAATCGCCATCCGCTTTTTGAAGTTCAGCAGGATGAACGTATCAGAGCGGGTGCCATCGATTTCGGGAATAGCCTTGAAACGGGGAAGCTGGAACACGGTGAATTCAGGCTTGTGATTGGCAAGCTCTTCCGGTTTGGCACGAATAAACATGGTGCGCGCAAAAAGATTGTGCCAAGCCATCTCGTTGATAACTCGAATAGGCAGGCGATAGCGGGAATCATATCCGGCGAAACAATCCTGCACATATAACTCGCGCCCCTGAACATAGGCCTGCATTTTCTTGAGAAGGGCCTCAAACTTTTCCTCGGCAAAGGGCTTGTTGACCTTCCCCCACCAGACATCGGCTTTGGTGGTCTCTTCTTCAACGATGAACTTGTCCTGCGCGGCGCGTCCGGTATGCGGAGCAGTCTTGACACAAATCGGGCCGAGATGGGCAATCTGTCCTTCGTTGTTGTTGATAATTTCTTCGTAGAGCCGCGACGTTGGAAGGTTCCAATGAACGGTTCCGGTATTGACTATGCCGTGGTTCTCAAGTCCTTGTGAACTTCTTGGGGTATCGGCTGACATGGTGTTTTATAACTCCTCTCTTTGCGTTCTGCGTGTCACGAGGACAGCGGAAGCCTCAGCGGCGCGTTGACATAATCGGGGACAGCGGGGAACGCAGTGTGAACGAACGAAGCAGTTGTGACTATTCATATACAGTTCCGATTGAGAACGGGCTGTATTCTCAACCGCAATGCTATGGGGTCAGTTCTTAAGCGCCGGATCCGGAATCGGGGCTGTCAGACTTCTCGATGTCAGGGTCTTTGATTAGAATGGCCACTGGTACGAGAACACAGTATCCCAAAAACAACAAGATCGGCGCGAGCGTAATTGACCCCTGCCCTAGCGAGATGTACCCAATAATGATTACGGCCAGCGCAACGCCAAATGCGATGTAGTTGCGCTTTCCAAAAGGCCACTTAATCTCTTCGCGCGGCGGCGCCGCGACTTTCTTTGTTTTGGGTACTGTCGCCATAACTATTAGTGGTTCAATAAATAGAATCTGCTTGTGAAGTCAAGAACTTTTACCCCCCAATTTGGGATTGGTTGCAGAGGCCGAACCCAACGGCCACAAGCCAAACGCCCACACCAGCATAAGCATTTGGCGCACTTCCTCATCGAAGAATGTAGCCTCAGTCAGTCCTGTTACCAGGAAAGCACCAATACCAAACAAGGCGCCAACAGGAAGGATATAGTCAAAAGAGGGGACTGATTTTATCCCCTTTATCGTGAGGCGAATGAGCGTCAGCCAAAGAAGCGCAAACAAACCCGCTCCGATTATCCCCGACTCAGCTGTAACCATGAGAAGATCATTATGAGCGTGAGAATGGTGTGCCCGCTCAATTGTGTTGGGTGGAAGGGTAGTGACATATGACTCCTTGAATTGCCCGGGGCCAGTGCCAAAAAGGAGATGATCGCCAATCACCTCGAGACTGTGAGTCCAGATAAACGGACGCCCCATGACATTCCCCTCCGATCGATCACTCACGATTTCAGTCGACATACGAAAGATCACGCCCGGATGCGTAGCGACAAATCCACCAGCGACGACAACTAACGCAACGGCAATCCACCGCGCCCGATACTTCGCCAACAACCAGCATCCGGCAATAATTCCCGGAACCATGGCAATCAGCGAACCTCGGCTATATGACAGCCCGGATGCTACTGCCGCCAGTAGTGCGACCACCACAAGTATGGTTCTCCAAAGCACAAGAGAGTTTCGAATGGCAACAATGCCAGCGCCAAGAAATGTCATGGCAACGACAGCGTAGTAGTTGCCGAACGTCAACGGATGAGGAAAAGTCCCGATGACTCGATACCCATAGTCTGGAGCCGGGGAAAGAGCTTTTCCGCGATACTCATACCCCGTGGCATTTTGAAAAAATGCATACAGACTTACCAGCGCAACCCCGACGATCAAGGCGGTGAGGATGTACCGTCGGTAGCTTTCCTTCTGCAAAAGCCAGACTCCGATCGGCACCGCCAAATAAAGCCAGTCCTCCCGCATGGCATTGAAAGCTCCCAAAGTGTCCGGGCAAACCAAAGCGGTGAACACTTTCCATCCCACCAACGCCCCCATCGCAACATAAAATGGCTTGAGCTGTCCGGAGAAAGGATTATGACGAGTGATGAAACAGGTGGCGACGAATAATGCCGCACTCAAGCCGAGCGACATTTGCGCCAGCGCGATAGAAAAGGTCGACCCGAACGCAAAAAGACAATAGGTGAAAAGTATCGCGAGGCCGAGAAAAGAATCTCGATTAGCTGTTGTTGAGGAGGTCTTGTTCGACAAATTCAACCAGCATATGAATGATGAATATGTGTTCTTCCTGAACCCGCTGGGTCGATGGATGCGGGACCACGATGGGGCGATCGACAATGTCAAACAGTTTGCCTCCGGTGTTTCCCAGTAATCCGGCGGTGAGAAGCCCTTTGTCCCGCGCCGTATGAGCGGCACGCACGAGATTGGTGGAATTGCCCGACGTTGAGATGGCCATAAACATATCCCCCTTCTGACCAAGCGCTTCTATTTGACGGGCAAATATGTTGTCGTAGCCATAGTCGTTGGCGGCCGCGGTCATGACTGAGGGATCCACGCAGAGGGCAATCGCCGGAAGAGCCTGCCGGTTTCGGTCTCCGGATAAACGGACAATCATCTCACCGGCAAAATGAGAAGCGTCGGCGGCAGAACCGCCATTACCGGCCAGAAGGAGTTTTCGCCCCGAACCAAGGACCCCCGATATGACGTCGGCAAGTTCAACGAGTTTTGTCCCCAGTGATTCAACAAGGGCCTTGCGGAGAATGACTCCCTGACTCGAGGCCTCTTTGAGATAGGCAATGCGATCATTAATTTTCATACGGTAACAGACTCCAAAGGATGCGCGGCGATGGCCAGCTCGCGCATATAGGTGAATCGGGGATCATCCTCCAAAGAGGTCCCCACTATGACAAAAGATGCTCCGGCGGTGATGCGCGCTGAGACATCCTCTGGCGTACGCAATCCCCCTCCCACCATTACAGGAATTTCAACATAACTCGCAACCGACTGTACCATCTCGACCGGTACGGACAATTGTGCCCCCGATCCGGCCTCAAGATAGACCAGCTTCATACCGAGATATTGCGCCGCCAAGGCGTGGGCGCAGGCGATATCATTCTTGGTGCGCGGAATCGGGAGGGTCCCGGAGATAAATTGCACCGAAGTAAGAGACCCCGACTCCACCAGCATATAACCGGTTGGAATCGCCTCAATGCCGCATCGCTTCACGAGCGGAGCGCCTTTGATCTGCTCTTCGATTAGATAGGTGGCATTTCTGCCGGAGATAAGCGACGAAAAAAGAATTGCGTCGGCGTCAGGAGTGATCTGCGCGAATGATCCGGGGAAAATAACAACCGGCAGATTTGTGCGTTTCTTGATTTCACGCACCGATGAGCCAAAGGTTCCGTTGAGCATAAACGACGTCCCGACAAGGATGGCGTCAACACCGCAATCTTCAGCCGATTCGACCTGTGAGAGAAACTGCTTTTCCGGAGTGCGATCGGGATCGATGAGAAGCAGAAAACCGCCCCCTCGTTCGGTGCGCGCTGAAATCAAACGCTGATAGATAGTATCACGCATAATTATTTCGCTCCCGTGTTTGAAAGAAGAGACTTCGCGGCCGAAAATATTTTTCCGGAATCAACGTCGCTTGGGATTCCCCCTTGCGCAAAATTTGCTTTGCCTCCACCGCGACCTCCGAATTGCTTTAGGAGTTCGCCGAGAAACTTACCAGCATCGACACCCGACCCACTCAGCGCCTCATTCGACGCGGCGGCAATACAGGTGACACGGCTGTCGACCGTTCCAAGCGCGAGCACCAATGTCGGTTTGTTGCTGTTCTTCTGCGAATCAACCCAGCCTGCCATAATATCCCGGTCGGTAGTGCCGAAATCGTGATGCACGAAGGTCAATTTGCCTATCGACTCTTCTTCACCAACCGATTTTCCGCCACCGCTGAACATGTCGCTCTTAAGGCGCTTGATCTCTTTTTGCAATTCGACATTGTTCTCGCGGAGTTGCTCGATCCCGGAAAGTATGTCAGATCGCTCCCGTCCAAGAAGTACAGCGGCGTTGTGCTGAAATCGTTTTGCTTCCAGCATGTATGTAATTCCCATTGATCCGGTCAGCGCTTCGATTCGCCTGACGCCAGAGGCAATGCCTGTTTCAAGGGTGATAATAAATGGGCCGATCTGCCCGACATTCGATACATGGGTGCCGCCGCACAGTTCCTTTGAGAAACCCTCGACTGCCACCACACGGACGGTGTCGCCATATTTTTCGCCGAAGATTGCCATAGCGCCGGTCTTTTTGGCTGACTCGATATCCATCACATCGGTTGCCACTTTAGTCCCCTTCAAAATCGCCTCGTTGACCATCCGCTCCACCTGTTCTATTTCGTCGGGACTCATCGGCTGGTGATGGGAGAAATCGAATCGCAGGCGATCCGGACCGACATATGAGCCGGACTGCTTCACGTGGGAGCCAAGGATGGTTCGCAATGCCGCTTGCAAAAGATGGGTGGCGGTGTGATTGCGCATTATATCCCAGCGGCGGTCGAAGTCGACATGCATCCGCGCTGTCTGCCCTTTGAGCGAGGATGCGCCACCGATGTGGCTCTCGACGATGCGCCCGACATGAACAATGGCGTCCTCTCGTTTCAAGAGATCATGAACCTCAATCTTGAGATTGCTGGTCTGGATAAATCCGGTATCACTCACCTGGCCGCCAGATTCAAAATAGAATGGCGTGCGATCGGTCACAACAGCAACGCTCTGCAAAGACTCATCGCCGAGTTGGCGGGCATAGAGGACAATCGCTTCTTCATCGAGACTCCGCCTCAAAAACTCGGTGCGGATTCCCTGCGGAAAATCATTGTTTGCAAAGACCGATGTCCCCAGCTTTTCTCCGACGGCAAACTGCGCCGCACCGCGTGAGGCCGCTCGTTGACGGTCCATTGCCTTATCGAATCCCGCCTGATCGAGGGTCATCCCTTTTTCGTTGGCCATAATCTCAGTGAGATCGTAGGGGAACCCAAAAGTGTCGTAGAGGCGGAAGATATCATCCCCATCGATAATCTTCGTTCCGGCCTTTTGCGCCTTGCAATAGACACCATCGAACAGTTCAAGGCCGCTCTCCAGTGTGCGGTTGAATGATTCTTCTTCGGCCCGGATTACCCGCTCGATATGCGGCTGTTTTTCTCGCAACTCGGGGTAGGCGGCTCCCATTTCAACAATAAGGGCTGGCACTAATCGATGGATAAACGGATCACGGGCGCCGAGCAAACGGCCATGACGCGCCGCACGGCGAAGGATGCGTCTGAGCACATACCCCTGTCCCTCGTTTGAAATCCCGGCTCCATCGGCTATCGCAAAGGCCAGGGCGCGAAGATGATCGGCGATGACATGATGCGAGGAGAGATTCGCCTTGTAATCCGACCCGATTGTCTCCTGAATAGCACGTATCAAATGCTGAAACAAATCAATCTGATAGTTGGATCCAACTCCCGCCATTACAGAAGCAATACGCTCGAGTCCGGCGCCGGTGTCGACCGAGGGTTTTGGCAGGGGCGTTTGCACCCCTCCGGCCTGCTGGTCGAACTGCATGAAGACAAGATTCCAAATCTCCATGAACCGGTCGGTGTCGCCGTTGACGATATCTTGAGGCCCGGTACCAAACTCAGCCCCGCGATCAAAATGAATCTCCGAACATGGGCCGCAGGGGCCGGTATCCCCCATCGACCAGAAGTTATCTTTTTTCCCGAACCGAAGAATCCGTCCATTTTTCAGCTCCGGCGCAATTTTCCCCCAAAGATGAAAGGCATCGTCGTCAGTTTCATATACCGTGACATAGATCTTGTCCGATGGAAGTTTGAGGGTTTTGGTCACCCACTCCCAAGCGTATTCGATGGCTTCTTCTTTGAAGTAGTCGCCGAAAGAGAAATTGCCGAGCATTTCAAAAAATGTATGATGACGGGCCGTAAAGCCGACATTGTCGAGATCATTGTGTTTGCCGCCGGCACGAATGCACTTCTGCACAGTGGTAGCGCGCTTGTATTCCACCCGCCGTTTGCCAAGGAAGATATCCTTAAACTGATTCATTCCGGCATTGGTGAACAAGATGGTGGGGTCGTCGTGGGGAATAACCGGTGACGATGGCACAATGCGATGATCGTGCTCTTTGAAATAGTCGAGAAAGGCCTCTCGAATCTCGGCGGTCCTAATCGGAATCCTCGTCTTTCTTCCGGTTTAGATGCTCAAAAGCGGCTTTGGCGGCGGCATAACCGAATCCGCGCCCACTGAGGTAAGTATATGCCTTCCTTTGGGCTACTTCAAGTTCAAACTGGCTGAAGAGCCTCCAGCGACGCCGAAGGGATTCGATGGCAAGTGTCATCTCACTCGTCGATTGCAGAACCATAGTCGCGGTATCTTCTGCAATTCTTCTGTTTATCTGTTTTTTCATCAGGTGACCGATGAGATATGCCTGGCCGCACGGACGCTCCCGGACAAGGCGTTCGGCATAGGACAGGGCATACTTCTGGTCATCAAGATAGCCCCGTTCGCGAAGGCTCTTGATGGCGGCTGTCACGCTCTCAGTTCCGATACCCTTGCGCAAAAGCTTGGCCTTAAGCTCCCCAATACTATGATCGCGGAGAGCGAGCATTCGTATAGCCGTCTGCTCACAGGTGAATCTCTCCGACTCCCCTTTGAGCCGTTCAATTTGCGAAGTGGTTAGTACAATCCCTTCCACAAGACGAAGCTCGTAAGCAACCAGCGGAGAAACCGGCAGAGGTTTGTTGAAGCCGGTCACAGTAACCATAACCACCGACTCGCGCGAAACCAGCTTTGTAATTTTGACCGGTGTCTCAAGAGACATCAAAATTCCTTTACAAATTGAACCTGGGCCAACTTCTGTTTGACACGACGCTCCGCTGTTTGTATCGTGTCCTGCCGGTTATAAATGTACGAATGAACCGGCAAGAATCAACGAGATGATTGCTCCGTTAAACGGGCGGTCATCCGCAGACAAGACATCAACGACGGACTGAACATAGTGGTCGACTCCCCGTGTGGGGTTTCGACATGGAGAAGATATGAACCTGGCACTTCAGGGCAATATAGAGCGATTCACCCTGCCGGAAATATTTCAACTTCTGGCGATGGGACGGAAATCGGGCACGCTCGGCATTCAACGCGAAGATTCGATAGTGATGGTCTACTTCAAGGAAGGGAGCATCGTCTATGGCTACGGTCCCCGCCAGACCTACCACCTCGGTCAGCTTCTCAAAGACCGGGGAGTCCTGACGGCCGAACAGCTCGAGCAGGCCATTCGGGTGCAATCGCACGACGACAACACCCATCGCCTCGGCGCAATTCTCATATCCCGTGGATTCATTGACCGCTCCGATCTCGAATCGGCCGTCCGACAGCAAGTGGAAGAACTCCTCTATTCCCTTCTGTCATGGGAGAATGGTTCTTTCAAATTTTATGAGAATCAATATCCGACCGACGAAGAAATTACGGTTCAGGTGTCAGTTGAGAATGTCATTCTTGAGGGGCTTCGCCGCCTTGACGAACTGAATATGTCACGGGAAGCGCTTGGCGATGCAGGCACTGTGTATGCCCTCGCCACAACCGAAACCGAGCGTCTGCGCGATGTCTCTTTTCGTGGCGCCGAATGGAATGTGATGACACTTGTCAATGGTTTTCGCACGGTGAGTGAGATCGTCGCGGCCAGCCAGATGGGACCCAACGACACTCTGAGAGTGCTGGCGCAGTTGAAACTCGCGGGAATGATCACCCCCGCCGAAGTCCAGCAGAAACCGCCAACTTCCGAGATTGACGGACAAATAAACAGATTAGCCAGATTGTTTGAAGATTATCTCACCGAGAAAACGACATCCCGCCTCGATCCGAATATGCTCAAGACGACATCGATGGAGCAAAATTCGTGAATCATTCCCTGCCGACCGACATCACCACCCTCAAAGCGCTTGATGTCATCATCGACAGCTTTCTCGATCGCGCCGTTGCCGCAAAGTCGGCCCGCCTGAAAATATTGGAAGGGCTGAACCAACTTGATGACATCTCCCGCGGTTTCGACCCAACTGGCAAACCGGCCGACAAGCTTGGGGACTGGCTATCGGATTATAGCGCCTGGAAGACCGACCCCGCTCTCAAGGCTGGCGACCGGAACCGAATCCGCACTGCTCTTGGGAATATTCATAGTCAAATTGGACATCGGGGTGTCTCGTCGCCAGAGCTTACCAAAATGAGCGCCGAAATCGAACGCTGGCAGGCCTCGGCAGGCAAGACCACGAGAAAAATCGTCCTGCGCCGTCAATCGGAAGTGGCAGAAGAGGTTACGGCAGACACAATAACCCCGATCAAGGCCACACTGAGTGATATGATTCGTCTGCTCGAGGAAAAAGGGCAGTCCAAAGGCCACATTTTGACAGTACTGGACGATCTCTTAAAGTCCGCTGAACTCCAGCACAATCGACAGGCCTTGCTCCTTTCGGCTTTTGTGATATATTACCTGCGGCAGAACGGCTATCTGGTCGAGCCGTATGTAAAACGGTTACGCCAGGCCGAGAATGCCCAGCCGCACACCTCAACGGAGAATCGTAGTGATGCTGAACCCCGCTGAGAAAGCATATTGCCTTGCATTGCTGGCGCTGAGGAAAAGAGACCTCAGAGCCGCGGCCGAGCAGTTTGATAGGGCCGGCGATTTTTTCAGCGGCGACAAGGAGTTCCAACTCCTGAAAGAGACAACTACTCTGGCGCTTGCGGTCAAAGCCGAAATCGGCCGATATGAAAACGAAGAAGATTTTGTAACTGAGGAGATACTGAATGGCTAAAAAACAAAGCTTCGCTGACAAAGCGAAGAAATCCGAGAAGGCCGGCGCCCGCGAAATGGTTAAGTGGGTGAAGGCGGTCAAATCAAAAGATGGCGATTGGAAATTCCGCACTCAGATGGTCGGCGTTACCGACGAGAACCGCAAAGAGTTCTTCAACTGATCTGAACGGATTACGAATCAGAAAGCCTCTTACGGTAACGTGAGGGGCTTTTTTTTCACCCAGTCGTGAATCAGATTGGGAACTCAATTGCCGGCGATACTTCGGTCTTTGATTTGGCGGAGGAACGCCGTAGATTTTAGCGTGAAAACCAAAATCCTTATGCTCTCGACCAATTGGAATCACGGTGAATCCG
>JBBTMW010000055.1:0-9606 GCA_038067995.1 Candidatus Zixiibacteriota bacterium | reverse complement strand
AAAATTCGCCTCGTAAGGATTGTGAGCGACGAGGGTGTTAGCAATGCGTTCCGCCGCGGCTATCTTTCCCGACTCCAGCAACTTGTAGCCCTTCTTCAAGTCCACATATTCCGGAAATCGGTGGTTCATTTCGTCCGTGACACTCAGGGCCATCTGCCGCTCCCCAATTTTGTCGAAATACTTGCCGAGGATGGCCCATCCAATCCTTTCTTTCGTTCCGTAACTCTTTAGAAGTTCGTAAAACCGATGCTCCGAGGAAGTTATTCGCACTGATACGGCTATGAATAATGTAGTTAGTACGATCCCCGAGAGAATTGTGCCGATGACATATCGTTTCTCTCCCTCAAAGCTGGAATTGCGGATGTCATGCAGGAATAAAAGGGCAGGAGCAAGAAGCGTGAGAGAAAACAGATCCCAGTCTCGTCCCAGACCAAGAACAGGGTCGATGACCAGCAGAAATAACCCTGAGCCAATGGTCAGGGTCAGCAGAAATTGTTGAGTGGTATCACGCCGCTCTCTGTTTCCGCTCACAATGCGAAATAAAACAAGGGGCAGGATCGCGGGTACGAGGAGCAGAATCAGTTGCGCAATATCTCCGAAATGAAAAGGGGAAAGGATAGCGTATTCAGGTGAGAGAGGTCTGCCTGTGAACAACGGCAGAAAAGTAAGCTCATATGAAACATCGCGCTGATAGAGCCAGGCGACCGTCGCAAGAACGGCGGCGATACCAGTCAACATGACCGGCCAGAAATATCTATTGATAATTGCGGGGGAGAATTTCATCCTGACGCCTGTCAAATAAAGCAGTCCCCCGACAAAGTAGGCGGCCTGAAGGTGCATCAGGCACGACGCAACGAAAAACAAAAGCACCCAAACGAATCCCCTGCCGATTTGAAGAAATCTCAGAGATGACCAAATGAAAGCCAGCGCCGCCACCCACAAGAGCGGGTAGTATTCGATGTACCCGAAAAACAACAGCATCCATCCCCCGCCCACCAGAGTGCCAAAGCATAGCATTCGAGATGCGGGGGTATTTCCAATTCTGAGCGCGATCAAGCGAAAGAGGGCCAGGCTGACAACTCCGCAGGCAATGGAAATAACCCGAATTGCGATTTCTGCGGTCTCTTGCGATGCTTCGCCCAAAAGGGATTGCACTATCCAGATTACTACGGTCGATCCGAACTCGGTCGGCTTCTGGATGCTGTCTGTTCCCAATGAAAACAGTCCGGTGAGGGTGTAGCCGTCGCCGAGGAAATACGTCTGGCATTGGAAGATCACGAATAGAGCTGTGAATATTCCGGCAAAAGCAAACTGTCGATGCCCGAAAGAACTAAACAGAAATGTATCCGCTCTATCAATAACGTGTGTGGACTGACCTTCAAATCGCTGAGTGAGAACCATGCAGATGAAAACAAGCGCGAGGGCGTATCCACCGACGAATTCGATTGGCAGAAATCTGAGGTGGTTGATGCTCCACCAGGTGTCGCCCAAAAAGATACCTATTGCGGGCAAAAGGGCCACGAACAAGGTGCTCGCGGACAGGGTGATTTGCCTTCGATTCATTGGTGGCAAGTATAATACATGGCGCCGTTTAAAACATCCCCTCTGATTTCCTCCACAAAATACTCTCTAGCAATCACCTGCGCACTATCCGGGAGCAGTATAGGACATAAATCAAACCGGTCAAAATAGTTCTCAGACAATCTCAATTTCCCCGCTATATTATTGTTGTCCACTGATCGGTTTCGACCGACATAGTAAATGGTACAACTATGCGTCTCTCTCGAATCTTGTTCATCATTGTCGCGCTGACGGCGTTTTCGCCGGTCACAGACGCGTCTACCATAAACGTCCCGGCCGATAAGCCAACCATTCAGGAGGGAATTGACCTTGCCCTCTCCGGCGATACCGTCCTTGTGTCGTCAGGGACTTATACCGGCGCCCTCAATACCGATCTCGATTTTCTCGGGAAAAACATTGTTCTCTTGTCGCAGATCGGAGCGGATGCGACAATCATCGACTGTGAAAATGTCGAGTTTCGACGCGGCATCTATCTACACTCAGGAGAGGATTCAACGGCAAAAATAGTCGGCTTCACTATCATCCGTGGGGCGCATCGCGGCGCAGGCATTTATTGCGTCGGCAGTTCACCGGTGATTGAAAATTGCGTGCTGTCATACCACTATTCTTATTACGGTGGGGCGGCTGTCAGATGCGACTCCGGAGCGGCTGTCACTCTTCGCAATTCGACAATCTCCTATAACTACTCCGGTCTTCGTGAAAAAGCACATAGCCAGTCCTTCGGAATTGAGAAAATAGCGAATACGTCGATTGCTTTCGGCCAGGGTGGGGCGGTATGTGTGGACAGCGGAAGTTCAGCGCTTGTGCAATCGTGCGACTTTCAGTTCAACACCTGCGATGAGATGGGCGGAGCGATATATGTCAGGTTCGGGCAGGTTACTGCCGACAGTTGCACCTTTCGCGGCAACTCGGTATTTGGATCGTCGACGGGCGGCGGGGCGATCTTTATCGACACCGGCGCATCCTCCTCCGTATTTTCGAACTGTAGTTTCACTTTCAATCATGCCGGTGAGGCCAGCGGTGGAGCGATTCTTCTCAGAAACAGTTCTCCGCAGTTCAGCCAATGTCTGATTGACAGCAACTATTCCTGGCTGGGGAATGGCGGCGCCGTGAGTGCGACCGCCGGTTCTGCCGCTTCCTTTGCAAACTGCACCTTTTCAGCCAACTACAATGAATCTGGCTATGGCGGAGCCATTTACTGCGCGAATGCCAGCCCCCTGTTCGATACCTGCCTCATTGCAGGCAATCATTGCGGCCTCTCCGGCTCAATCGGCGGTGGGGGGGCGCTCTGCGTCGATTCCGGCTCGGCGCCGCAACTTGCTTACTGTACTCTCGTGCGCAACTTCACGCTCGACTCCCTTCCCGGCGCCGCACTCTTGTCGCTCATGTCATTGCCGGTTCTGTCGGCCTCAATAGTCGCGCTTAATGGAGATGGCGGCGCAATAATTGGTTCCGCCCAATTGTCCTGTACTGACGTGTGGGGGAACCTGGGAGGGGACTGGATTGATTCGATAGCCTCTCAGGAATTTCTGTCGGGTAATCTGTCAATTGATCCGCTTTTCTGCGATACTGCCAATGGCGTCTTTACGCTTCTTGATAGTTCATCGTGCCTTCCCTCATTCAATAGTTGTGTGACCCAAATAGGGGCGTTGGGAGCGGGGTGCACCTACCCGGAAATCGATTCGATTGTCGTTGACACCGTTGGAGACAACCTGCACGTCCTGTCGAACACGCCGATCATTCAATGGAGCCGGAAAGACAGCCTCGGCGGCCCACAGAGCGAATTCGAAATCGCTATTGGCGTTGATTCCGACTGGTCTTTTGCCGAACTCTGGAATCCGGCGCCGACAATCACCGCTGATTCGTCACTCGTTTATGCCGGTGCGCCTCTCACTGACGGAGACTCTGGTTACATTCGACTGCGCGTCACCGCTCTTGGGCGAGTTTCACCGTGGCACACGATTCCATTCCGGCTCAACTCGGCTCCCACTTCGCCCCTCCTACTGAGTCCAATCGCCGACTCTATCGTCGTTGACTCGACGCCCACGTTGTGGCTGACTAACGGCGTCGCCGGCGAGAACGATACGCTCTCCTATGGCGTACAATGCGCATCCGACAGCCTCTTTGCAATCCTGATGTTGGATTCAGTCGTTCCGGGACAGAGCGACTCTACTGGTTATATGATTTCATCCACTCTGAATGAAAATTCGAGGTGTTACTGGCGGGCGAGATCGTTTGACCGCTTTGAATATTCCCCCTGGTCGTCGACTGCATCGTTTCGCGTCAATGCCATCGACGAACCGCCATCGCAGGTTGTGGCGCTCACGCCTCCCGATTCCCTTGGACGCCCGGTGTTTGATATGCTCCCTCTGTTCGACTGGCTGTCATCGGTCGATCCCGATCCGGGAGACAGTGTGACACACTATCGACTGGAACTTTCGATAAATCCGCAGTTCACCTTTTCATATGAGGTGGACAGTATAAGTGGCACCGAATGGGAGGTCACCGATTCCCTTATGTTTTCACTTGAGTATTGGTGGCGGGTCAGAGCCTTTGATGTTTCAGGGCAGTCATCGGATCCAAGCGAAATCCGAGCGTTCTGGACATGGACCCTTGGAGATATCGACTATTCTCATAACTGTAACGTTGTCGATCTGACGTTTCTTGTGAGCTATCTTTTTCTCGGTGGTACACCCATCTATCCTCGCTTTACAGGAGACTTCACCGGCAACTGCGCAATCAATATCGTCGACCTGACCTACCTGGTGAATTTTCTTTTCAAAGGGGGAGAACCGCCTCGCATTGGATGCGGCCCCGCTAGATGAGGGCTAAAGCTCCTGATTTTCATTGCACCAAGCTTTGACTTTTTCCCCGATCTGATCGCGAATCCTGCGAAAGGCTTCAAGAATTTCCCATTCACTACCCTTGATGGCGGCGGGGTCCTCAAATGGCCAGTGAAGTCGTTGGGCATTGCCGGAAAAGACGGGACACCGCTCGGCGGCGTTGTCGCAGACCGTGATGACGTAGTCAAACTGTCTCCCCGTGTATTCCGAAAGGTGGCGCGAGTTGTGATGCGAAATATCAATGCCAATTTCCCCCATCACCCGAATCGCGAGTGGGTGAACTCCTTTCGGTTCCAGCCCCGCCGAGGCAACTTCGCCATTGCCTTTGAGGAAATGGCGGACAAAGCCCTCAGCCATCTGTGAGCGGCAGGAATTGCCGGTGCATAAGATTAGTATCCTCATAGACTTTCCATAGTATTTTGCCCGTTATGTGTGCAATTTAGCCGCTGAATCTCGGCTCCACAAGACCACATTTTCTCGTTGCATGCAAGTCACTGTTTCTCTATACTATTGATAGAACATAAGATATGGCCTATCGTGTCGCAAAAAGAAATCATATCTAATTGTTTTTTTCTGGAACCAGTAGTAGTCTTGGCCTGTTTAATGACCAACGACTTGTTTTAGGCCACAGGAATATTTTTGTTTTGACCGATGACTAGTTTGAGACTACTTCAGTAGAAATTAAAGTATAAGTTTACATACCAACCAATTCGGTAAGGAGTAATTCATGAAGAAAGTAACATTGCTGGGTTTGGCCGTTGTCGCGATGATGGCGATGGCTCTTGCCTACACCGTTGTTGCGGGTGAAAAGGGTTCCTGCACGGCGGAACAGAAAGCCGCTTGCGAGGCCAAAGGTGAGAAAGCATCCATGACTTCAGCGACAGGGGAGAAATCCTGCGCCGGAATGTCGATGGCTCAGTGCGATAAAATGTGCGACGGCATGTCGAAAGAAGAATGCGCCGCCCTCTGCAAAGAACTCACGGCAACTAACGCCAAGTGGGAAATGCGTCACATCTCGGTGACTGGTATGACCTGTGGCGGATGCGAAAGTTCCGTTACTACAGCTTTGACCAAGACTCCGGGCGTACTCAAGGTCATCAAAGTTGACCACAAGACCGGTATGGCTCTCGTCGCTGTCGATCCCGCCAAGTCTCAGGATGCATCTCTGACCTCGGCTGTTGTCAACAACGGCTTCAAGGCTGAAATCATCCCGGCGGTAGCCCATACCACGACCGGCGACAAGATGGCTGGCGGCAAAATGGCTGGCGGCAAAGCCTGCTGTGCCTCGAAAGATGGCGCCAGCGCCTCTTCTACTGACAAATCCTGCCACACCGAAGAGACCAAGACCGAAACCACGACTGGTTCAACTCCTCACTAAGCACCTAGTTTACGACTATTTGAAAGAGCGGAGCCATTCGGTTCCGCTCTTTTTTTTTGGGATCATCGATCCCGTCGACGACGAATTGAACTTTTGGAGTCCCCCTTTCTCCGCTATATTCATCTGACATGACAACCCAACGCGTACGCGCCATTGCTTTCGTTTTCACGACAATCATCACGATGACGCTATTCGTTTCTGCGAGAGCGGCCAAATATGCGGGAGACCCCTTTTCGCTGGGAGTGGGGGCACGTTCACTTGCTCTTGGCGGTGCTACGATAGCCGGGCCATTCGATGGCACCGCGGCATGGTGGAATCCCGCCGGAATGGAAGCCCTCCACGGTCGGCAGATATCAGCCATGCACGCCGAGACATTTGGCTCACTGCTCAATCATGATTTTGTTGGGTATGTCGATTCGCGTGATCGCGTTGGGCTGGTCAAGGCGTATGGATTCTATTTCTACTATCTCGGTGGGGGTGGAATTCGAATTACCGCCATGGATCAATACAACCGTCCATATGTAGTGCGCGAAGAATCCCACGGTGACTACGTGTTGGCGGCCTCGATCGGATTGAAACCGGCCGTGAAGTGGACCGTGGGCATCAGCGCCAAGATACTCTATCGCGATTTGGGGACGGAGACCGGTAAAGGGCTAACCCTCGATGCTGGCGTTCTTTTCAATCCGCGTGACAATGTCACTCTTGGCATCATGGCGACCGATGTCTCGAGCGGGTTCATACGCTATTCCGGCAAGACCTTTGGCGGCGGCGCTCATACCGAATCGATCTATCCCACTCTGAAGCCGGCATTCTCAATAATTAAGAAACACAAAGATTTGTCGGGACAGTTTTCGGCAAGCGGCGATCTCAAATTCGAGAATCTTCGGGGAACCGCACAGTACTGGTCGGGATCCCTCTCGCTCGACAGCCACTATGGGCTGGAAATTTCCTGGCGTGGAATTCTTTTTGCAAGGGGTGGATTTGACGTCGGCCGTCTGACGGCCGGCGGGGGATTCGATTACCGCCACGTGGCTATCGATTTCGCGTGGATGCACCAGGACGCCTTTGACGAAACATTTCGCGTCAGCGCTTCGTATCGATTCTAACCTAAAACTCCAATCCAACGTTTATATACATCCGGTCATCGGTGTGGCTTGCCTTGCCCCATCCGGCAATGAAGGGACCGATTGGAGTCTCAATCGCCATCCAGATACCGACGCCATGTCGAAGCGACTCGAAGCTTATTTGGTCGGCTTCCGCGTAGAGATTTCCGACGTCATACCGGATTGCGAGATAGAGTCGCGATAGTAGTTTACCCCTTAGCTCATGCGAGGACAAAATCATTTTATCTCCAGCCAACTGATTTGTGCGAAAACCGGCAAACTGATTCAACCCGCCGACATACAACTTCTCCGACAACGGAAGATTCGATCGCGATAACCCCACTGCCAGCAGGGGATGGTAGTTAATGCGGTTTGTCAGCGGGAAGTATACCTCAATTGAGGTACGAAATCGGGTGTACTCGGTCGAGCCGCCGAGAATCTCTCCGGCCGATTCGAGCGCGAAGAGGTGTTGCTTGCCAGAGGTGGGGAATGGCAAACGATCAAACGTTTCAACCTGTGAAATCAGCGATAGTTTACGAATCTGGACAATTTCGTCGACGGAGTTAAGTGAATCGAGTGACACCCGTTCGGCAGTTACTCTCGCTGACACTGTTCCCAGCCGCGCAATTTGTCGCCCAATCGACAGTTCGGCCGACCAGCGGTCTTCCATCCTTGGAGCCAGTTCCCTTCCATCAAAATCAAACAAGCTGCGTTGCAGGCGGGAATAGCCGACACGGGCTGTGGCGGTCAAGAGAGATGAGACAATGCGATCCATACGCGCGAGGCCGTAGACATTCTGACGATCCTCGGCATACCTTCCATGCAACGCACCAAAGAGGCCGATACCTTCGATATTGTCGTCGAGCAGTTCGAGAAACTCCTCAGATTTATACTCGTCGTCCCAATGCCATCCAAAACGCATCTGGGTGTGCGGTTTTTCGTCGACATCGAATTCAACAATGGCCCCGCCGGGATTGTGGTCGATGCGGGTGAGGTGAACGCTCACGCGGTCAAAATAATCCGTTCCAACGATATTTGAGATTCCCCGCGATAATCTGGCCGATGAAATCGGCTCTCCTGGTTTCTGAGAGTAAAGCGACCGCACCAGCCATCCACGGGTGCGATTGTTGTTGGCGACGTCTATACGTCTGATAATTGCCTCATCGACCACTATCTGAACAGCGTGATCAATGGTATCGGTGGCAATCACTACAACCGAGATCAAGTCAAAACCGCGCCTACGGTATTCCGATTCGACGTGGTGGCAGACCGAGTCAAGCCACGACCGTGTCATACTTCCTTCGCAAGGCGGGATGTTTCCAAGAATCTCGGCCGAATCAGCAATCATCATTCCTGAAAAAACAAGCCTCCACTCAGCGCATGACATCGGTGACACAATCGAAATGGTCAGTTCGCGATCGGGTATGGCGGCGCTGTCACTACTATGAACAATGACTTGTGCCTTCAGCTCCGGTGCGCCTGTCTCCTCCAGCATCACCTTGAGAGCGTTTTCAATATCAGCATATGTAGTTGCAATGCCCCTGAATCCAGCGAGCAGGCTATGTGCGAGCGAATCGAACGCCGGACGGTCGCAAGAGATACGATCAAAGGTGACGGTCGACACGGCTGTTTTCTCACCCATCATGAGCAAGACATTGTCAGCGGCTGACAGTCCATCGCGGTATCCGATAAGGATAAGAGAGTCGATCTGGTCAAAATCCGTGGAGGCATAGTTCTTGATGGCCGGGGTTACGACAAGATCAGCTTCCTTGAGTTGCAGAGCCATCTTGTCGGCGGTCATGATGGTTGTAACTTGATTGGCGATATGAACCGGCGTTTCGAGCTCATCCAGCGATTGCAGTGGGCTGGTGGTATTGACCGCGACCAGCACCGCCTGCGAATCAGCAAGCGAACGAGCGATAAAAACCGGCACCGGCATTAGCATCCCGCCATCCATAAGGAGACGTCCATCGGATTCGAATCCCGTAAAGGCGAGCGGAAAGGCGATAGTAGCGCGCATGGCATCGGCAATCGATCCGGAATCAATGACTATTAATTCACCCGACACCACGTCCGTGCTCACCGTTCGAAATTGTATCGTCAGCCTGTCAAAATTTCCACCACAGCGATAGTTGGCCGACATGGTCAAACCGGTAAGCAGGGAGATCAATTTCTGGCCGCCGGTGATCCCTTTCGGTATCGTTGGCCGAGAATCCTCGAATCGCACTGACAACAGGTGGCGGTCGCGGTCTTGCCGTTGGGTAAGAAACATCGCCCGGCGATCCGGCTTGTTGCCAAAGATCTCCCCCCAATCGATATCCCTGAAGACCTTCTCGATTTCAGCGGGGGAATAGCCGCATGCATAGAGTCCCCCGATAACCCCTCCGATCGATGTCCCGGCGATGGCTGAGATCTCGATATTTTTTTCTTCAAATGCCTTGAGAATGCCGATGCTCGCTATCCCGCGGGCTCCGCCACCTGACAAAGCAAGAACTACTGTCGGGCCGGAATTCGGCAATTGGCGGCCATTCTCACCGATTCCCCCGACCTGAAAGGTCTGGGAGAAAACCGGCACGGCAACCAAAAAGGATAGAAGACATCCGGCGAGATGAGTTTTCACTTGATTGGCGACCAACATCGTTGGTTCTTTCACTGATAAAGGCTCCACTATGAAATCTACGACTTCCGTGACCCGACTGGA
>JBBTMW010000054.1:0-11041 GCA_038067995.1 Candidatus Zixiibacteriota bacterium | reverse complement strand
GCGAGGTCTCGGAGGCATGGAGTTTTGCCTGTGACGCCTCAAGTCCGTATTTCAAACCGGCATCTTTGAGCTGAGCGGCCTTGTAGGTGAGACAACGGGCCGCTTCGAGCTGGGTCGACATATCGGCGATCATCCATTGAATCGCCTGAAACTTTCCAATCGCCTGACCGAATGTCACGCGCTTGTTGGCGTAGGATACCGCTTCATCCAAGGCTCGCTGGGCAATTCCGACTCCCTGTGCGGCAACGCCAATGCGAGCGGCATCGAGAGTCTGAAGGGCATAGCGGAAACCACGCCCCATCTCGCCCATCAGGTTTGCTTTTGGCACGCGTACATCCTTGAGGATGATATGTCCGGTCGTGGCGGCGCGCATTCCCATTTTGTATTTCAGTCCGCGCTTCTGCCAGCCCGGTTGGTCGGTGTCGACAAGTAGTACCGATATCTTGGCGTGCCCTTCGATTTTGCAGAAGAGAACCGCCAGATCGGCGGCGTCCCCGTGCATGATGAAAATCTTTTCGCCGTTGACGATGTACTCGTCCCCTTTTTCGACAGCAGTTGTCTTTTGGTTGGCGGCATCGGAGCCAGCTTCCGGCTCAGTTAAGGCAAACGCCAGCACCCGTTCACCGCTCAATGAGGACGGCACATATGTGTGCTTGTGTTCCTCGCTGGCAAAATTGAAAATTGGTTGGGTGGCAAGTTCACCAACAGCACACAAAAGACCTATCGCCGGATCCCAGTAGCAGAGTTCCTCAATAGCGGTGCAATATTCAATGAATGATCCGCCGCGGCCGCCATATTCTTTCGGGTAGGCAATGCCATTGAAACCGGCCTGACCAAGTTTGCGGTAGAGTTGACGGGGGAATTGCGGAGGATCGTCCTGGCGATCAAGTTGCTGGCTTACTGGAAGAATTTCTTTTTCCGCGAAAATTTTGACTTTGTCACGGATGGCCTGTTGGCGGGGGTCGGCATTATAGGGCACGATACTATCCTCTGTATGTTGTTCCTGTCGCTGGTTCCCGGCTGTGGCGGCAATTCAGCGACTTGCTGTCTTGTGTTTCTACGCTATTTCTCTTGGGTGCGGCGGCCTTCGATAGCGCCGCGAAGAAACTTAATCGCTTCCTCGGTCGGCGCACCGGGGGTGAAAATCTTCGCCACGCCCATCTTTTCAAGTGTCGCTTTATCATCGTCGGGGATAATTCCGCCGCCGAAGAGAAGAATATCCAATGAATTCTTGGCCTTCAGTTCGTCGAGAATGGCGGGGAAAAGGGTCATGTGAGCGCCGGACAGTATCGAAATGCCGATGGCGTCGACGTCCTCCTGAATGGCGGCGTCGACAATCATCTGCGGCGTCTGGCGCAGACCGGTGTAGATAACTTCCATCCCGGCATCGCGAAAAGCCGCCGCGATTACTTTGATACCCCTATCGTGACCATCAAGGCCGGGCTTTGCTAACAGGACTCGTATTTTTTCTGCCATAGTTTCTATTCTTTCCAATCAACGCAAATTGATGCGTTTCGATCTTACGAAGCCGCCATCGCCGAGGCTGACTCCACCCATTCACCCCAGCTGGTGCGGAGGACATCGCACATCTCGCCAACCGTCGCATAACATTTGGCGCAATCGTAAATAGCCTCAAAGGTATTGCCGTTACCACGGGCGACTTCGCCCAGATGCGCCAGCGAAGCCTGCACCGCGCCGTTGTCGCGGCGGGCTTTTACCAGCTGGAGAAATGCCAACTGATCTTTTTCGACCTGACGATCGATTTTCAAAATCGGTATCTGAACCTTTTCATCTTCGAGAACAAATTCATTCACGCCCACAATGATGCGCTCTTTCCGCTCAAGCTCCTGCTGATGCCGATAGGCTGAACGCGCCAGCTCCCGCTGGAAGAAGCCTTCTTCGATACACTGAAGCACCCCGCCGCGGCGTTCGATCTCGGCGAAATAGGCTTCGGCTTCGGCTTCCATCTTGTCGGTGAGGGCCTCCACGAAATAGGAACCTGCCAGCGGATCAATCGTGTTGGCGACGCCGGTTTCGTAGGCGATAACCTGCTGGGTGCGAAGAGCGATGAGTGCGGCCCTTTCAGACGGAAGCGCCAGCGTCTCATCCATCGAATTAGTATGAAGTGACTGCGTCCCGCCAAGCACCGCCGACAAGGCTTGAATGGCCGTGCGGGTGATATTGTTTTCGGGCTGTTGCGCCGTAAGGGAGCATCCTGCCGTCTGGGTGTGGAACCGAAGGAGCCAGCTTTTTTGGTCTTTGGCCTTGTATTTGTCGCGCATATGGCGGGCAAAGATGCGGCGGGCGGCGCGATATTTGGCGATTTCTTCAAAGAAATCAGAATGGGCATTGAAAAAGTACGATAACCGAGGGGTGAACTCGTCGACATCCATCCCGGCCGCTATGGCCGATTCGATATAGCAAAATCCGTCGGCGAGGGTAAATGCCAGTTCCTGCACCGCCGTGGCGCCAGCTTCGCGAATGTGATAGCCGGAAATCGAAATCGTGTTGTACTGCGGTACATGGCGGGCGCAGTATTTCATCATGTCGGTCACGAGACGAATCGATGGTCGCGGGGGGAAGATGAATTCTTTTTGCGCGATATACTCTTTGAGAATGTCATTCTGAAGCGTCCCTCTCACTTGATCGAAAGGGACTCCCTGCTTTTCGGCTACGGCAAGATACATTGCCAACAGAATCGAGGCCGGAGAATTAATCGTCATCGACGTCGACACCTTCGATAAATCGATATCACCGTAGATGATTTCCATGTCGGCGAGAGTGTCTACTGCCACGCCGCATTTGCCAACCTCCCCCAGTGAGCGGGGATGGTCACTGTCGTAACCCATCAGAGTCGGGAGATCGAAGGCGGTCGAGAGGCCGGTCCCCCCCTGAGCCAGAATATATTTGAATCGTTCGTTGGTCTGTTTCGGAGTCCCCATACCGGCAAACTGCCGCATGGTCCACAGTCGCGTGCGATACATCGTGTGGTGGACGCCTCGAGTAAAGGGGTATTCGCCGGGGAGGCCTATCTTGTCAAAATAGTGGTTGTCGTCGAACGCCCCCTTGATGGAATCGGGAGTGTAGAGCTCGTCGATATCGACCCCTGAGACGGTGAAGAAACGGGGCATAGAGCGGCTCTTGCGGTTTTTTTCGGCGACGGCGTTCCACTTCTTTTTGCGGTCGCTCAGATCAGATTGCAGTTTTTTGCTGTACATTTCGTATTCTCCGTAGTGCTTGTGAAGGATAGCACAGGCGGTGGTCAAAAGCAAGCCGTGCAAGTGGATATGAGGTGGTAGGCATTTCCGCGATGGGCTTTTTCAATGCAACTCCCAATGGGGGGATTCGACGCAGAAGGTTGAAGCGTTTTGTATATTTTGTCAATCCGTTCAGGCCGGTTACTCTTGAAGCCTGATAAATCTGGCATACAATTCATCCGAAAGCACAAACGGGTTAGACTTCCCGAGAAGAATCTCGTCAATCCGCTTCTCAAACTCAATCTTCTCGGCCATGCCGTTCAAAAACTCGGCCTGAAAGCGATGCTTCAGCACATTCAGCACCTTGTGGCGCATCTGATCTCTCCGACGCGATTCAAAGATGCCCGTTGATTCGGCGTGAGCCACATAGTCGTTGATCGCCGTGAATAGCGTGTCGACATTGGTGCGATTGACGGCGTCGGTTCCTATGACCGGAATAATCCAATTATCGCTCTTTTTCCGAAGGCTCAGGGTATGCTGAAGCTCCGAGACGAGCCGCTCCGATCCGGGTCGATCGACTTTATTGACCGCAAAGACATTGGCGATTTCCATGAGGCCGGCTTTCATGGTCTGAACGCTGTCGCCGGATTCCGGCACCATTACAACTACGACAACATCGCAATTGTCGATGATGTCGAGTTCAACTTGTCCCACGCCGACGGTTTCTATCATCGTGACGTCGAATCCGTAGGCTTCATAAATTACAGTGACATCGTTGGTGGAATCAGCCAGGCCGCCAGTGGCGCCTCGAGTGGCCATGGAACGGAAGAAAATCGAACCGTCTATTGGATAATCGTTCATGCGGACACGATCGCCGAGGAGCGCTCCACCGGTAAACGGCGAGGTCGGATCGACCGCAATGATCCCGACTTTCTTCTTTTGCGCAAGAAAGAGGGATGCAAGACAATTGACGAGGCTTGATTTTCCGGCGCCGGGTGGGCCGGTGATTCCGATACGGATCGACTTCCCGCGCCTTTCATAGAGCGAGCCGAGTACTGCCTGATATCCTTCACCACCATCTTCTACGAGAGAAATCGTCCGCGACAAAGCGCGGATATCTCCTGCGAAAAAGGAGTCAGGCAGTTTCATGACTAACGGGCGCCGGCGGGAATACTTCCGACTGTAAGTTTCAGGTCTTTCAGACGCAACTGCTTCCGAGTAACGTCGTTGTAGGTGTTGTATTCAAGTACATAGACTACATCGACGAGCGAGCCGCGTCCGGATATCGTGCGGGCCAGGTCACCAAATCCGAATCCGATCACATCCATCACCGTGTCCCCTTTGCGGACTTTCATCTTGAGATGATTGTTACCAACGGCATACGGCTGGCCAACCACTTCGCAATTGCGAGTCATGAAAACCGGACGCATGTTCTGCGGACCGAATGGAGAAAACTCCTCGATGGCGTTCATCAGGTCGTCATCAATAGCCGAAAGTTCCAGTTCGAGATCAATGTGGAGTTTGGGGGTGATGTCTTCCTGCGATAAGTAGCGCATCGACACTTCCTTGAATTTTTCGCGGAAGGCCGGGATGTTTTCCGGTTTGATGGAAAGCCCTGCGGCATATTTGTGACCGCCGTATTTTAGAAGCATCGGCTCACATTCTTTCAGCGCTTCACAGAGATGGAATCCGGGAATTGAACGCGCCGAACCCTTGGCTTCGCCGTTTGAAATAGAAATCATGACGGTCGGCAAGTGATATTTTTCAACAAGGCGCGAGGCCACGATTCCAATTACTCCCTGATGCCAGCCTTCGCCGGCAAGTACAATGGCGCGATCGGCATCCAGATCAACCTCTTCGCTCATCTGCGCGAGCGCCTCCTGAAGGGTGGTTTCGTCGATCTCTTTTCGCCGTTTGTTCTCGCTGTCGAGAACACGCGCGATCTCGGAGGCCATTTTCTCATCCTTTGTCGAGAGCAGTCGTATCGCCTGCCTGGCATCGCCGAGACGACCGAGGGCATTGATGCGGGGAGCAAGAATGAAAACAACCTGCCCCGTGCTAATATCTTTTCCAATAAGCCCCGACACGAACGCCAGCGATTTCAGTCCCGGCTTGGTGGTGCGGGCGATCTGACGGATGCCGAACTTTGTAAGGATGCGGTTCTCGCCGACAAGCGGCACGATATCCGCGGCCGTTCCCAGCGCAACGAGGTCAAGATGTTCGTCAAGGTCGCGCTGATCCTGATCCAACTGGGTGTACAACGCCTGGGCAAATTTGAACGCCACACCCACTCCGGAGAGTTCACCGCCGAAGGTGCATCCCGGCTGTTTCGGATTGACAATCGCATGGGCCAGCGGAATCGTCGGTCCGGGTTCATGATGGTCGGTGATGATAATCTCAATGCCAACCGACCGGGCATACTCGACTTCCGCCACCGCCGTAATACCGGTATCCACGGTGATGATCAAGGATGCACCGTTCGACTTGGCCTCGTCGATCCCATCCTTACTGAGACCGTACCCTTCAACGAGGCGATTCGGCAGGTAGAAATCAACCTGCGCGCCAAGCTTGTTGAGGGTCATGTAGAGAAGGGCGGTCGCGGTGATGCCGTCGACGTCGTAATCGCCGTAAATAATAATCTTCTCGTTATCCATGAAGGCCTTCGAGACACGCTCGATGCCATCACGCATCCCTTTCATCTCGAAGGGATCGCGAAGCTCGTTCATCTTCGGACGAATGAACGATTCAATTTTCTCGGCGGTATCAAGGCCGCGGTTAACAAGGATGCCGACAACCTCGGCCGGAAGCCGGGTCGCGTCGACAAGAGTTGCAAGAATGTTCGCCTCTGGCGATTCACTTACAACCCATTTCAGCGGCACAGAACGATAGTCCCACGCCATAAGCAGTGCCTCCAATGTTTCATGAAGGCTTGAAAAAGCAGGAAATAAGCCGAGTTCTGTGTCCCGCCTCAGGCGGGATAACAGTCATTTCTCTTGGCAGGCGGTTGCCCGACTGCTCTATGCGGCCTACCCGGGAATAATAGCGGGGGGAATCGCCCCTCTTCCCTTATTTGGCCTTGCTCCGAGCGGGGTTTACCGCAGACATCATCTCTGACATCTGCCGTGGTCTCTTACACCGCGGTTTCACCCTTACTCTGCCTTTCGACAGAGCGGTTTATTTTCTGTGGCACTTTCCGTCGGCTCACGCCGCCCCGAAGTTATCGGGCGCTCTGATTCGCCGGAGCTCGGACTTTCCTCACTCTAAATGAAAATCATTCAGAGCGCGACTGTTCCTCCTGCTTTCTCAAGCAATCATCGATTCAATATATCAAAAACAACTAACGTCACAGCTACAAAAAATGTCAGTACATCCGGCGGTAGTTCGGCGCCTCTTTGGTCACCGACACCGAGTGGGGATGCGACTCGACGATTCCAGCCGAAGTTATTCTCGCCACGGTCGACTTCTCGCGAAGATCGGTTAGTGTGGCCGCGCCACAAAGTCCCATTCCGGCTTTCAGACCGCCAACCAGTTGGTAGACCAATTCGGCCAGCGGACCTTTGGCCGGGACACGTCCCTCTATTCCTTCGGGGACAAATTTCGACATATCTTCCTGGTCTTCCTGAAAATAGCGGTCCTTGCTTCCTTGTTTCATAGCGGCAACAGACCCCATGCCACGATAGACTTTATACGAGCGACCCTCATACAGAAGCGTCTCCCCCGGTGATTCTTCGACACCGGCAAAGAGAGAGCCAATCATTACTCCCTGCGCACCAACGGCCAGGGCCTTGGCGATATCGCCGGAAAATCGAATGCCGCCATCGGCTATAACCGGAATATTTGCCTTTTGTGCGGCCTGAACGGCATTCATCACAGCCGTCACTTGCGGCACGCCGACACCGGTCACCACACGAGTCGTGCAGATAGAACCCGGTCCGATTCCAACTTTCACGCAATCGGCACCGGCATCGATAAGAGCCTGCGCACCGGCGGTGGTGGCGACATTGCCTGCCATCAACGCGGTCTTGGGAAATTTCTTTTTGATGTGCTTCACTGCCCGAAGTACCCCTTCGCTATGGCCATGCGAACTGTCAACACAGAGCATATCAACGCCAGCGGCCACTAATTTTTCAGCTCGTTCATCGATATCCTGCCCGACGCCAACCGCCGCCGCAACGCGAAGGCGTCCGCGTGAATCCTTGCTCGCGAGAGGGAACTGAATCCGTTTCATGATATCTTTGACAGTAATCATCCCCTTGAGCATGTAGCTGTCGTCAACAATCAGTAATTTTTCAATGCGGTGTTTGTGGAGAATTTCTTTGGCGGTATCGAAGTTGGTCCCTTCTTTCACCGTCACGAGATTCTCCTTGGTCATCACATCCTGAATCGATTGCCCGAGGTCTTTTTGGAATCTCAGATCACGATTGGTGAGGATGCCGACCAGTTTGCCATCGCGAGTGATAGGGATACCTGATATCGAAAATCGCGCCATCACCGCCAAAGCGTCGCCGATGGTCTTGTCGGGAGAAAGAGTGATGGGATCGACAATCATCCCAGATTCGGACCTTTTGACCTTGTCGACCTCAACCGCCTGCATGTCGGGAGGCATGTTTTTATGGATGACACCCATTCCTCCCAGACGGGCCAATGCGATGGCGAGGCGGGATTCGGTAACGGTGTCCATCGCGGCCGACACGAGCGGAATATTCAGCTGAATATCGGGGGCGATACTGGTTGCTACATTGACGTCGCGCGGAAGCACCGCCGAATGGGCAGGCATCAGCAGAATATCATCAAAGGTTAGTGCGGAATCGGGAAGGAGTGTGGCCATATGTGCAACAATAACAGTCTCTTAACTCGGTTAGTTCGCTTCTCTCTCACTCTAATTGGACTGGTCGTTATCCCAGTAAAGAATTCTCCCGCACACATCGCAGGTGTGAATCTTGTCGGCGCGCTTTATTTCCTGAACTTTTTTGGGCGTCAGTGAACTCTGGCAGGCGCCGCAGGCGCGACGGCGAATCACGATAACGGCGCTACCGCCTTTACCTTTGCGAACCCGCTCATAAACGGACAGAATTGGGGGCGGTATCGTGCTGAGGCTGACCTTTCGCTCGACGTCCTTTGCCGACATCTTATCACCGATAGAGCTGACTTTTTCCTGAAGAATCTGAAGCTGGCGGCCGTTGTTCTCGGCAATCTGAGCGGAGCGTTCCTGATGCTCGGGAAGCTCTTTTTCGAATGCCGTTACTTTGTCCATTAACTCGACAATCTTCGTTTCGGCCTGCGAGATTGCTCCCTTGACCGAGTCGATTTCGGCAACGAGAGCATCGTATTCTTTGTTGGTCTTAATCGACATCATCTGCTGTTGCAGTTTGGCCAGACTGGCTTCACGGGAGCTTACTTCCAGTTCCAACGCCTTTTGGTCGACTTTGACATGGGTGAGGAGGGTCGTTGTTGTGTCGACCTTTTCCTTTGCCTCGATTATCTCCCGTCTGAGATTTTCCATCATATCGGGAAGATATTCCTTTGAGCGCTCCAGCTCGCCAATGTCATAATCGATCATTTGAAGCTTTAGCAACATATCGATATCCGGTTGCATCAGGACCTCCTTCGTCACGCCGCTACTATTCACCGCAGGACCTCCAAACAAAAAACGCATTCTCGTTTATATAGGCGAGAATGCGTTTCGCATGTTTTTACCGCTCGGCTTTTTATGCCGCAGAATTTTTTCATTCCGTGCGTGCGCGTTGCCGCGCGTTGTGTATTTATCAGTACAATCATGTCAAATAACTGGGCAATACTGGACTCGAACCAGTGACCTTTCGGATGTGAACCGAACGCTCTAACCAGCTGAGCTAATTGCCCAAAATGTAGTCCTCATGTTTTTACTGGGCCCTGCAGGGTTCGAACCTGCGACCCGCTGATTATGAGTCAGCTGCTCTAACCGGCTGAGCTAAGGGCCCGCAAAAGCCTGCATCGAGCTTAGTCAGTTAGTATACCAATGTTTACGGCTACAGGTCAAGCGATTTCGCTGTCAACTCTTGCCTGTTTTTCAGCAATTGGAAGCCCGAAAAGCCTCGCTTAGTCGATTTTACTGAAAGGCACAACCCAAAAAGCGCTTTGGTATGAAGTCCTTATCGCCCATTAAGTCATTGTCTTATAATCGCTTAAACTTGCCTGACAGGCTAATCCTTTGGTCATGTTTTGCCGATACTATTGCAATCGGAGACATCGCAAATGGCAGAATTGATTAACACTCAGAACCAAACTTTCTCCTCGACGGCAAAAAGGACCAGAGTTCTCATCGTTGACGACGAAGAAATGATCCGCTCGCTGGCCGAAAAAATCCTCAAACGGGCCGGCCTGAGCACTATCGCTGTTTCCAGCGGTTCCGCCGCGGTCGAGGCGATGAGGGTGTGGGGGGAAGAAACGACTCTTGCAATCGTTGATTACTCCATGTCAGGCATGACCGGAGTCGAAACAATCCAGGAACTTCAAAAAATTGCCCCGCATTTGACTTTTGTAGTTTCCAGCGGGCACATTCTTGGTCATGAAGATTTACCGGGCGACTTTACGGCGGAAGTTCATTTTTTGCAAAAGCCCTATCGGGCCAATCAACTCTCCGAACTTGCCCTCAGCCTGATCTCGAAATAAGAGTCCATCGTTACATAACACATCCCGATTTCCGCTTTAACTCTCTGCTCCAATCCCCTATCATTCCTTCTGGACTACTTTGGAATATGTGAGGAATGTTGTGCCATCTATTATGAAGAATGCAATTGTTGGATTACTGCTTGCCATTTGTCTCGCGGCGACTACCACCCCGACCGTCAGGGCCGGAGAGACAAAGAAGATCTTTCTCGGCTATTTTGAGGCCGGTCGATATACGGTTCATTCGGCACTTCGGGAGGAGTTTGAGCGGCAGGCGCAACTTCTCGCCCCTGAAGGCATCGAGTTCATTTTTATTCCACAGGGATATCGATCGGCGGGATGGAAACGGGATTCCTCTCATATATTTGCCCGCCAGTTGGCTGGAGTCGACAAAGTAGACGTGATGATCACGATGGGACCGTGGGTGGTCGAAGATCTTATTGAGGCCGGATACAAAAAACCGATTCTTGCTATGTATCGATTCGAACCGATGGCCGAGGGACTTGTTGACAATGGCGGCAATCCAAAGTGGCCAAACCTTACTATTCATGGCAAGACCAACAAAATTGAAAGCGATCTCACGGCATTGGCGGGGTTGTTCCATCCGAAAAAAGTAGGCTTTCTTTTCTTCCCTTCAGGAAGCGAGTACGACAGCGTCGTGAGCGGAGCGGCATTTCTCGCACAAAGACTTAATATGGAGCTTGTATCAGCCAACGAAGCGGACAATTTCGGCACCTTCGCTTTTTTCCGTGCTCTGGATAAACTCCCCAAGGACATCGAGGCCTTCTACATAGGACCGTTGTGGGGGCTTGATGAGCAAAAGATGTCGGCATTTTTCGATCGCCTTGCCGTTGCTGGAATTCCCTTTCTGACATACGACGCCAACCCCACCATTCAGTTCGGCGCACTGGTGTCGAATGCCGGTTACACCCACATTGCCGAAGCGCGATTCAACGCTCACAAGTTGATTCAGATAATCAACAAGGAACGCCCCAGCGATCTGCCGACCGGTTTTGCGCCGACGATTGGTCTGACCATCAATCTGAAAACTCTCGGCGCTATTAAGAAACCAATCCCCGCTGAGGCGCTCAGAGAAGCGCTGAAGTTTGGCTACTTTGTGCCGGAGGATGTGTCGCGTTATTCGGTTACAGAGGCAATTTCACGCACCCTTGCTCACCACCCCAGTTACCAGAGCG
>JBBTMW010000053.1:0-19429 GCA_038067995.1 Candidatus Zixiibacteriota bacterium | reverse complement strand
AGAGGCGGGTTCGAAGACGGACCCGCCCTACAAAACTTAGGTATCGGCAGGGAGAGGAATAGTTGTTAGAGCGCCGATCATTTCAAAACTGCCCGGTTCTCAGCATCACGAGTGTGCAGGCCTCGACAACCATGATCCCCTCCTTGCGTAAAGATTCAGCAAGATTTTGATTTTCCGCTCCGGGATTGAATATCACCCGACGCGGTTTCACTTTGAGAATCTCTGGCAGAAGTGATTCGGAAATAGATGCATTTACATAGAGAGTAATCGTGTCGACGTTCTCGGAAATATCGGACAAGCTGGCCAAGGCGCGGATTCCGCTTATCGATGGCTTTGCAGGATTAACAGGGAGAGCGGTGAATCCATGCTCGGCAAGCATCTGCACCGCCATGTATGAATACCGCTCGGGGTTCGGCGAAGCGCCAAGAACAACGACAGTGCTACGAGGAGGTGCTTGTATCATATACTATGTTGTTCGTAGGTCGGTGTTCCGATCCCCCGCTGAGGCGGAGGAGAGAAACCCGACATCTTGCTGGTCAACAGCAGTTGCTCTTTTGACCCTATTGGATTTACAATCAAACCACCGGCAAAATGCCGTTCGGATCGAATTTCTCTTTGATTTTTCTGGTATAAACGGCGTCGGTGGATTCGTTGCCCCTTTCCATCGCCTGTAGGAAAAGTGTTCGGTCGAGTGGCTTTTGCGTGAGAGACTGGAATTCGTGGCGCGCTGTATCGGGAAGAACTCTAAACCAGAGAGAGGTAATCAATCCATACAGCCCCCAGGAACCAGCGTAGAGCTTCACTATATCATACCCCGAAACCGATTTGAAGCAGACCGAGCCCGGGGTGATAATCTCGCCAAGGGGCGTCACAATTTCGGCCTTGATGAAATACTTCTTAATCGGCCAGTCGCGTCCGTTCAAATCGGCGCTCAATCCTGCCGCCACTCCTCCGCCGAAGCTCCCGACATAGGGAAGATCGGAGTGGGGGAGGAATATCTTCGATTTGGCAATGTCGAGATTAAGTTCCTTAAGCGGGTATCCAGCGCCGACTTTGACATACAGGTCCTGCTCGGCGACCTCCATCAGGTTGTTGAGGCGATCGGTACGAACAGTAACCATTTGGTCGAAAGGGGACCCAATTGGGTCAATATTATTGCCGAAGCCGGTGATAAAGCATTTTTGGCTGTGTTGATTCGCCAGGCGGAAAATTTGCCCCGCTTCATCGGCTGACTGCGGGTGAAAGGTCGGAATCGTTTTCTGCCACGTCAGGCGGTCGTCGGGAAAGGCGTCACCAACGGCTTTCAGAAAGGTAGTTCTATCCGGCATGAGGCCAAGATATGGCGGTTTTGGCGGGAAACAAATAGTTGAATTGGAAAAGGCCGCCGTCTACCTTCCTCTGGCACAACATCAACGAATTTCGACACCCCTAAGGAGCATATTGTATGGCAGATTTTGAATTTATACATGCCCGTCAGATTCTCGACAGCCGCGGCTATCCGACAATCGAAGTCGACGCCTGTCTGAGCGACGGCACAATCGGGCGAGCCGCTGTCCCATCGGGGGCATCGACTGGCGCCCATGAAGCGGTGGAGCTTCGTGATGGCGACAAAAGTCACTACCTCGGCAAGGGGGTTGAGCGGGCGGTGGAAAACGTCAACGAAAAAATCGCCCCCGGCATTGTCACCGCCGATCTCGATCCGTTTGATCAGGTCACCCTCGATCATTTTCTTATCGATCTCGATGGCACCGAAAACAAATCGAATCTCGGCGCCAACGCCATTCTCGGCGTTTCTCTCGCTGTTGCCAAAGCGGCCGCCGAATCGCGCGGACGCTTCCTCTACGAATATTTGGGAGGATGTAACTGCAAGATTCTTCCGGTTCCCATGATGAACATCCTCAATGGCGGCAAGCATGCCGACAACAATGTCGATTTGCAGGAGTTTATGATCATGCCGGTGGGAGCGCCAACATTCTCCGAAGCTCTTCGAATCGGTTCTGAAGTTTTCGCCCATCTAAAAAAAGTCCTTCAGAAAAAGGGTCTTAATACCGGCGTCGGCGACGAAGGGGGCTTTGCTCCGGATCTCAAATCCAACGAGGAAGCCCTTCAGGTTATCATGGAAGCGATTTCGCAGGCTGGTTACGAGCCGGGGAAACAGGTTTTGCTCGCGCTTGATGTCGCCGCTACCGAACTCTATGATGCATCTTCAAAGACCTATACACTCAAAGCTGAAAACAAGAAATTGTCATCAGAAAAACTGATAGACTACTACGCCGGTCTCGTGGAAAAATATCCAATCATCTCAATAGAAGATGGTCTCTCCGAGGATGACTGGGATGGCTGGAAAAAGCTTTCTGCCCGCCTCGCCAGCAAAGTTCAGCTGGTCGGTGATGACCTCTATGTCACCAATCCAAAACGCCTCAAGCGTGGTATTCAGGAAAGTTCATCAAATTCGATTCTCGTAAAATTGAACCAAATTGGCACGTTGACCGAAACCCTCGACACAATCGCCATGGCGCAGAAAGCCGGATTTACGGCGGTCGTATCGCATCGCTCCGGTGAAACCGAAGATACTACCATCGCCGATGTCGTTGTTGCTACCGGCGCCGGGCAGATAAAAACCGGCTCGCTCTGCCGTACTGACCGCGTCGCCAAATACAATCAACTTCTAAGGATTGAGGAATCCCTTGGAGCGAGCGCCATCTATCTGGGACGCTCGGCATTTTCGAGCATTGGGTGAACAACACTTACAGTATAAAATGAAAGACAAGTAAAGGAGTATCAGGAATGAAAAAAGGAATTACCATCCTGCTCATTGTGGCAATGGCACTTACCGCCGTTAGTTGCAAATGGAAAAAACGGGATCAGGGAGCGGCAATCGGAGCGGGCGCTGGCGCCGCTATCGGAGCCGTCATCGGCAATAAAGCTGGCAACACCGCCCTTGGGGCTATTCTCGGAGCTGTGGTTGGTGGGGCCGCTGGCGCTTATATCGGCAACCAGATGGACAAACAGGCCGCCGAGATGGCGCAGGATCTTGAAGGGGCCAAAATCGAGAGAGTCGGTGAAGGAATCAAGATTACTTTTGAGTCAGGGATTCTCTTCGACGTCAATAAATCGGAACTCCAGTCCGCGGCACGCACCAATCTCGAAAAGCTGGCGGTCATCTTAAACAAGTATCCTGACACCGATGTTCTCGTCGAAGGACACACTGACGCCGATGGAACTACCGAATACAACCGCGACCTTTCCATTCGTCGCGCCAATTCCGTTGGTACCTTTCTGTCAGGTCTTCAGGTTCAGGGCGACAGGCTTCGCATGATGGGTTACGGCGAGGAACAGCCGCTGGCGTCAAACGCCACAACCGAAGGCAAATCGCTCAATCGCCGAGTTGAGATTGCCGTCTATGCAAACGACAAACTGAAAGCCGCCGCAAAAGCCGCCTCAGAAGGATGATGATTTCGGTTACATTTTGACTACGCAAAAGCCCTCCAATCGGAGGGCTTTTTTATTAGGGCTTGTTGATAAAGGGTATTAGCGCAAATTTCTCGTCACTGTCATGCCCCGCCTAAGCGGGACATCCAGTCATGTCTTTCAAAGAGTTAAGATGGGCTCCAGCTTTCGCTGGAGTGACTTGCTTCAAGGCGTAGCGAGAATCGAAGGGTTTTTCAACGGTCCCATTAGCTGTGATTGCGATGCAAGTCGTGTCAGGCGACAACTGATTCCGACTTTCGGTGCGCCATGTAGTATAGCACTGGCACGGCGATACGGCTTATCAATAGCGAGGCGACCTCTCCGGCCATCAGCGAAATCGCCAGCCCTTGAAAAATCGGGTCAAATAGAATTACTCCCGCACCGACAATCACCGCTCCGGCGGTAAGAAGCATCGGGCGGAACCGCACCGCGCCAGCGTCAATTACCGCATCGGCAAGGTTCATCCCTTCTTTCAAGCGTAACTCAATAAAATCGACAAGAATAATCGAATTGCGTATAACAATACCCGCGCCAGCCATAAATCCAATCATCGATGTCGCCGTAAAGAATGCCCCCATCGCGCCGTGAGCGGGCATGATGCCGATGATTGAAAAGGGGATCGCCGCCATGACGACAATTGGAGTAAGCATCGACCCAAACCAACCTACCATCAGAATGTAGATGAGGACGAGGACTACCGCGAAGGCCATCCCTAGATCGCGAAAGACCTCGATAGTGATATGCCATTCGCCGTCCCACTTCATGGCAGGCTCCTGCGTGGATTTGGGGTGGTCAGCATTGTGAATTTTTAAGGCTGAAACGCTTCCCCCGAATTTGGTCATATCGAGTTTGTGTAATGCGTCGTTCATGTCGCCAATGGCATAGACTGGGCTTTCGACCGCTCCAGCGACGTCTCCGATGATATAGGTGACAGGCATCAGATTCTTGTGATAAATCGTTTTGTCAACAACGGCATTATGGACTGCAACCAGTTCGGAGAGCGGAACCAGTGTTTGCGTGAGGGGTGACCGAAGGTAGAGGCTGGTCAGGTCGCTGATGCTTGTCCGTGAAGATCGCGGAATTTCGATTCTCAGCGGAATGTCCTCTCGCGATATGGGATCATGCAGAATGTCGATCTGAATACCGCTGACTGCGGTGCGAAGGGTAGAGGCAAGGTAGTCGGTGCTGATGCCATGGAAGGCGGCCTTTTGGTGGTCGACCACAAGGGTGTACTTCTCCTGATCTTCCTCCTCATAGGCGTCGACATCGACTACGCCGGGAGTCGAGAGAAAAATCGCTTCGACCTCACGCGACAGCATACTTCGCGAGGAATCAGTTGGTCCGTAGATTTCGGCTACAAGCGTCTGAAGCACCGGCGGTCCGGGGGGAACCTCGGCCACGGCCGCCCGGGCCCGGTGTTTCCGCGCAATCTCTGCTACCTTCGGGCGCACCCGCTTGGCGATGGCGTGGCTCTGATCGCTTCGTTCATCCTTGCCAACAAGATTAACTTGAATGTCGGCAACATATGCCCCTTTTCGCAGGAAATAGTGCCTTACCAAACCATTGAAATTGTAAGGCGACGACGTCCCGACATATATCTGGTAGTCGATTACTTCCGGTTCGGTGCGAATTGCCGAGGCGATTTCCCGCGCAGTTTGGGCTGTTTCTTCAAGCGAGCTTCCTTCGGGCATGTTGAGAATGACTTGAAACTCATTCTTGTTATCAAATGGAAGCATCTTTACTTGCACCCATCCGATGGCAACCAGGCCAATTGCGATGGCCATACCTCCCCCGGTGAACACAAAAAACAGACGACGCACTTTTGGCTCCCGAATCAACCGTCCCATGAATCGTCGATAGAATCGCGTCGAGCCCCCTTCGGCTCGCTCGCCGTGTCCACCAAGATGCGTGTCGCCTCCTTTCCATTTCAGCACCCGCACCGCCGCCCAGGGGGTAACGATGAAGGCGACGACAAGGCTGAAAAGCATCGCCGCTGTCGCACCAATCGGAATCGGACGCATATAGGGACCCATGAGGCCACCCACGAAGGCCATCGGAAGTACCGCCGCAATCACCGCCCAGGTCGCTAGAATAGTCGGATTGCCGACCTCGGAGACCGCCTCAACCGCGACATGCATCCATGACCGCCCTCGATTCAGCGCCAAATGCAGATGTCGCGTGATGTTTTCCACAATCACGATGGCATCATCAACGAGTATGCCGATTGAAAATATCAGCGCGAAAAGCGTGATCCGATTGAGCGTGAATCCGGCCAGATAAAAGACCATAAGGGTGAGAGCCAGCGTAGAGGGGATAGCGAGAGCGACAATGATCGATTCCCGCCAGCCGAGACTGACCAGTATCAGCAGTGATACACTCATCACGGCGAGGAACATGTGGAAGAGAAGCTCATTTGATTTTTCGGCCGCCGTTTCGCCGTAGTGCCGCGTGATAGTGACCTGGACATCGGCGGGTATGAGTTTGTCTTTCAATTCCTCTATTCGTTCCAGAACATGCTCAGCGACGACAATGGCATTGGTGCCCGGTCTCTTGGCTATCGAAAGAGTGACCGCAGGTGCTTCTTCACCGGTCGGCTGGCCGCCTCTTGCGCCGTTGCCGAAGAGAACCATCTGCGAAAGTTCTTCAGCGCCATCAACAACTTCGGCAACATCCCGAACATAAACAGGATTGCCGTTATATATGCCGAGAACAACATCTTCAATATCTCGGGCATCGCTGAGAAATGCCCCCGATTCGATAATGACTTCGCGGTTATCGCGCGTTATCGCGCCAGCTTTTGCCTGCTTGTTTGCCTGTGTCAGGGTGGACACGACCGACAAAAGATCCATCTTCCTGCTGGCGAGCGCCTGCGGATTGAACCTGACCCGTAATTGTCGCCGCGCACCGCCGATGATTGTCGTTTCAGAGACATCCGGGGTCTGCTTGATATGCGTCTCTACTTCAGCAACAAGCTGTCTGAGTGTGAGATGGTCGTATGTCGTGCTGTGAAAGGTGAGGGCAAGAATGGGGACATCGTCAATCGAACGCGGCTTGAGAAGGGGAAAAGAGACGCCGGGGGGGATGCGATCAAAATTGGACTGCAATTTCTGGTTCAGCTTAACAAGGCTCCGCTCAACGTCTTCACCCACTAGGAAGCGAACGATAACGAGCGCTTCTTCCGGGCGTGAAATCGAGTAGACATACTCAACGCCCGGAATCTCCCAGACAAGTTTCTCCATCGGTGTGGTGACTCTCTGCTCGATTTCTTTGGCCCCCATCCCGGGAACCGACACCATCACATCAATCATGGGAACTTTTATCTGCGGTTCCTCTTCGCGGGGAAGAAACAGAATGGCCAGCGCTCCAAGCGCCACCGATGCGATAATGAGCAGGGGAGTCAGCTTGGAGTTGATAAACCCCCGCGCCATCGACCCGGCCAGTCCCTCTCTGCCGCTAATCTGTTCTCTGTCGTCTGATTTCATGGGCGAATCTCGACCGAATCCCCTTCTATCAGGTCGTTTGGGGGATCGATAACAATGCGGTCAGCCGGCGAAATTCCGGAGAGAACTTCCACAATGTTGTTCTCTCTTTTGCCGGTACGAATGATTCTCAGGGCGACGCGGTTGTTGGCATCGACGGCATAGACAAGCTCCATCTGACCGCGAATGAGCAAAGCTTGCAACGGTATCGTGAAAGTAGACTGGCCAGCCTGAGGGAGTAACAGATGCCCAAATTGTCCCGGCCGAGCAGAACTTCCGCTCTTCAGGAGAACCCGCATTTTGTGGGATCGACTTGAGGGGTCAGCGTTTGGAGATAACTCCGATATAATGCCCCACTGATAACTGTCTAAATCTCCCAAAGCTACTTTGACACTGTCGCCGGTTGCAATGCCACCTATGTATTTCTCTGCTACGGCGGCATCAAAGAAGACCGTTTCCGATTGCTCGATTACAAAAAGCGTTTTTCCGGGGGCGGCCATATCGCCGACATCGGTCATTCTTTCCGCCACGATGCCATCGAAAGGGGAGGTAATGGAAGCGTATGACAGCATTGCTTTGGCAAGTCCGAGATTTGCATCTGCGACCCCTTTCCGCGCCTTGACAGCGTCAAACTCCTGCTTGGTAACGGCCCCAGTGGTTACGAGAGTTTCATAGCGGGAAAACTCAAGAGAAACCTGCTCTTGCACCGCCTCGGCTTGCTCCAATTGGGCAGAGAGATCGCGGCTATCAAGTACGGCCAGCATATCTCCGCGGGACACTGGTGATCCGAGGCCGACTAAAATCTTTTCGACACGAGCTTGCACCCGTGAGGCGATTTCTGCGCGGTTGCGGGATGCGACTGAGCCGGGAATCGTCATTTCACCTGCCGACATACTTACCTGCGCGGCCACTACCCTAACTTGTTTCAGTTCAGATGGGGCGCGTTCCTGGCTCACTTCTTTGTCGGCACAGCCAAGCAAAGCAGTGGCAAGTAATACCGAGAGAGCGAGGCTTCTTATCATATGGTCATCTCCAATTCTAACCAAACAACTCAATCTTATAGTGGCGCATTCGGCCAGAGTTTTTTCATAATCATCTCGGCCGGGCAAAATTTCGTGAATGCCGATTGGATCAGATTGACCCCGACAAAGGCCGCCAAAAGGAGCCAGAGGGGAGTGCAGTAGTGGGCCAGCGCTAGACTGGCGAGAATCATCAATCCCGCCATAATCCGAACGCGATACTCGATACGCATTGTTGATTCCTCCTTTTTTGAGTTGACAATCATATAACTATATAGTAATATACTACTATGTCACGTATAAACGCAACAGATTTCTCAATAGTTCCCGGGCCCCTTCTGGAGCTGGTGGCGGACTGTTTTCAGGCCCTCAGCGACCCGACTCGCCTGCGTATATTACGTGAACTAAGGGACGGCGACAAGACTGTTCAACAGCTGGTCGGCCTCTTTTCCTGGACCCAGGCCAACATTTCCCGCCACCTTTCCGTTTTATCGAAGGCCGGACTTGTAAGAAAGACCAAAAAGGGGTCATTCGTCTATTATGGTGTCGCAAATCGCGATATCTTGTCTCTTTGTGATTTGGTCTGCTCGCATGTCAATTCCACTTTGAAGGGGCTGATTGATTCTCAGCCAAGAACGCCAAAGAAATTCTCGAGACGCTTGAAGCCCTGAGACGACCGAGTTGGAGCCAATTTCACCCGTCTTGTGAATGTTCCCTTAAAGTCGCGGGCGTTACGTGTCAGTTTGTGAAAAATAGATGAATCGTTTGTCCGATTTAATCCCGGCATTGAGCGCTAACTCAATATCTTGTTGCCTGTAGGGCGTTTCTCTCCTTAATTGCTGGTTCGTGAAGAAGAAGTTGCAGGGACTTACTCTCTGATCACAATCCAATTCAAGGAGTTCGCATGGCTCTGAATGCAGGCCAGAAGCTTGGTCCGTATGAGGTCACGTCGCCGGTGGGTGCGGGCGGCATGGGTGAAGTGTACAAAGCAAAAGACACCCGCCTCGATCGCACCGTCGCCATAAAAGTTCTGCCCTCTCGTACCGCTCAAAATGCCGATATGCGTTCCCGCTTTGAGCGCGAAGCCAAGGCAATATCAAGTCTTAATCATCCCAATATCTGCACTCTTCATGATATCGGCCATCAGGATGGTATCGATTTTCTTGTCATGGAATATCTGGAAGGGGAGACACTTTCGGAGCGCCTCAAAAAAGGGCCGATGTCAACCGCAGAGATATTGAGCTACGGCGTCCAGATCGCCGACGCCCTCGACAAAGCCCACAAGCAGGGGCTTGTCCACCGTGACCTCAAGCCAGCCAACATCATTATCACCAAGACAGGCGCCAAGCTCCTTGATTTTGGACTCGCTAAATTGAAAATCGGCGAAGGGGTGGTAGAGGGGGTCAGCGGACTCACTCAGTCTACACCACTTACCGGTGCGGGAACCATTCTCGGCACTCTGCAATACATGTCGCCGGAACAGCTCGAGGGACGTGAGGCCGATGCCCGAAGCGATATTTTCGCCTTCGGCGCTGTCCTCTATGAAATGACAACCGGTAGCCGCGCCTTCAGCGGCAATAGCCAGGCAAGTCTCATCGCTTCGATTATGAGTGGTGAACCTCGTTCAATCACTCAGCTATCGCCGATGTCCCCTCCTATTTTGGAACGTACAATCAAGCAGTGTCTCGCCAAAGATATCGACCAGCGCTGGCAAACAGCGGGGGACCTCAAGCGTGCTCTCGAATGGATTGAAGAGGGTGGCTCGCAAGTCGGCCTGGCCGCCCCGATTGCCCGAAGACGGAAGATTCGGGAGAAGGGACTTCTGGCGGCAGTAGCATTACTTACAGTCGCAACCGGATGGTTGGCGTGGAGACAATTTATGGTTTCGACCACCCCCCCCAAAGTTTCGCGGTTTGCTATTTCTCCCGCGAGTGATTTGAATTCTGTCACTTGGCCGCGGATTTCTCCCGATGGAACCATGATCGCCTTTGTTGGGACAGATTCGACAAGCCAGCTGGGGATATACATCCGTCCCTTCAATTCCCTCGATGCTCGTCTCCTGGTGAAGGTTCAAAGCGACCGATCAAAGCCCTTCTGGTCTCCCGACAGCAAACAACTGGCTTACTTTGAAGGGGGCCAGCTCAAGAAAGTAGCCATTGCCGGTGGACTTGCACAAATCGTATGCGAGGCCGCCACTGGCGCTGATGGATCGTGGGGAAGCGCAGGCGTAATCATTTTTGACGGCAACTTTACTGATTCTGTTCGTCAAGTCTCCGCTGGCGGTGGCACTCCCACCGCGGCCACGATAATTGATAGGGAGAAGTATGAGTCCGGAACAGCCTGGCCATGGTTTCTGCCGGACGGCGAACATTTCCTCTATCTGGCAATTTCAGATTCTTCGGCCGACGAATCATTGCTCAAAGTTGGCTCAACCAAAACGATGGAATCAACATTCCTAATCAAAGTAAGCTCTCGCGTAGAATATGCCAATGGGCATATCCTCTATATGCAGAAAAGTCTGCTGGTGGCGAGGCCATTCGACACGAAAAGCCTACAATTCACCGGTGAGCCGATACCACTTTCGAACATTGTCTCAAGCGATGGTGAACGCACCCTTTTCAGCGCCTCAGGAGATGGTACACTTGTCTATCAGCGCGGCCAGGCGGTGGGACTACGGACCATGCTGTGGGTCAACCGCAAGGGAGATACTCTCGGTTCAGTGGGAGAGCCGGACAAATATCTCGATTTTTCACTCTCTCCTGATGGCACGCGACTCGCCTACGGTCTGGTTGGGGAGCAGACGACTTCAGTTGACATTTGGGTGCGCGATCTGAAGCGAAATGTTGCCTCACGGCTCACATTCGGCCCCTCAACCAACGCCTGGCCGATCTGGAGCCTAGATGGAAACAAAGTCATCTTTACCTCGCGACGCACATCGGCGCATTTCGGCGTTTTTCAGAGAAATGCCAATGGAACCGGGGCTGATGAAGAGATATTTGGCGTGGCCGATGCTGACGCCTCTGTAACCTCTGTTTCTCAGGATGGGAAGATAATGACATTGGACGTAGGCAAAGCTAACGGCGCGGATATTTGGCTCCTGAATGCCGCTACGAAGAAAGCCGAGCCACTCCTGACTCAGCCATTTATAGAAACTCGCAGTGCGTATTCTCCCAATGGTCAATATCTTCTGTACCAGGCCAACGAATCATCGGGTAGTGATCCCGATGTCTACATTCGTGAATTGAGTCCGACGGGGGGCAAGTGGCAAGTATCTACAGCACGTGGGAGATGCCCCAAATGGCGCGCCGACGGCAAAGAGGTATACTATTTCACTCCGGAATATGATTTCATGGCGGTCCCAATATCCTACGAGAATGGGCTTGAGATCGGTACGCCAGTGAAGCTCTTTTCGAAACGCCTCCATTTTACTGGCGGGAATTCTCTCGTTCCCTACGATGTCTCGTCCGATGGCCAACGGTTTCTCCTTTTGACTTCGGCCGAATCCTCAATCTCCGCAGAGTTTATTGTCGTGCAAAACTGGACTGAGGAATTGAAAAGATGAGCTTGACCTCCGGTCAGAAACTTGGCCCATACGAGATTATTGCCCCCGCAGGCGCTGGTGGGATGGGGGAAATCTACAAGGCGAAAGACACCCGCCTCGATCGTGTTGTTGCAATCAAAGTGCTTCCAACCCGCACTGCCCAGAGCGCCGATATGCGATCCCGATTTGATCGCGAAGCAAAAGCGATTTCGAGTCTCAATCATCCCAATATCTGCACCCTTCACGACATCGGTCATCAGGATGGAGTCGATTATCTCGTGATGGAGTACATCGACGGCGATACGCTGGCATCGCGACTAACCAAAGGGCCGCTTTCGTCGGCTGAATTGTTCACTGTCGCTTCGCAAATTGCAGATGCCCTCGACAAAGCCCACAAGCAGGGGCTGGTGCACCGTGACTTGAAACCCGGCAATATTATGCTCACCAAATCCGGCGCGAAGCTACTGGATTTCGGTCTTGCAAAGCTTCAGCAAGTGGGAGGGATTATTGAAGGGGGGAGCGGAGCCACGCGGACATCTCCTCTCACCGGCGAAGGAACTCTCATCGGCACGGTGCAATACATGTCGCCGGAACAGCTCGAAGGGAAAGAAGCCGATGCCCGTAGCGATATCTTCGCATTCGGCGCCACTCTCTATGAGATGGCAACCGGCAAACGGGCATTTGAGGGTTCCAGCCAGGCCAGCCTGATTGGGGCCATCATGAAGGAGGAGCCAAAACCGATTTCGGCAATTCAGCCAATGACCCCTCCGGCTCTTGAGCTTGTTGTTAAGCAGTGTCTCGCCAAAGATCCCGACAATCGCTGGCAATCGGCGGGGGACCTCAATCGTGCTTTGCAGTGGGTATCTCAGAGTGGTTCCCAGATGGGGATGGCGATGCCAGTGGCAGTTTCTCTTAGCCGAAAGATGCGCCAGTGGGCGGGTTGGGCGGTTGCGGCTGTTGCAGTCATGGTTGCTGTCGCTCTCTATATGTATTCAGAGGACAGGACATCATTGTCAGTATTGCGAACGACAATCTCAGCACCTGAGGAAGCTGTTTTTCTCTTTGGCGGTGATAATGCCGGTCCGCCTGTCATTTCGCCGGACGGCAAACACATTGCGTTCGTGGCGGTATCACCGGGCGGTTCAAAAGTGTGGGTGCGAGATCTCGACAATCTGAAAGCGCGGTCGCTTCCAGGCACTGAAGCCGGTGCATTCCCTTTCTGGTCTCCTGACGGGAGGTCGATTGGATTCTTCACGTACAACAAATTGAAGCGAATTGAGGTTGCCTCCGGTCAGGTTCTTACGGTTTGCGCCGCACCGTCCGGAAGAGGCGGCACATGGGGTGTCGGTGACAACATCGTTTTTAGTCCGCGATATCAAGACAATTTGTACATAGTCCCGGCTTCTGGCGGTACCCCGGTGCAAATTACTACCGTGGATTCTTTGCGTCACAGCTCTCATCGCTGGCCCCTCTTCCTTCCTGATGGACAGCACATACTCTTTTTTGCCGGCGACCACGATGCTCCCGACAGTTCATGTAATGAAATTTGGTTTGTTTCTCTGGATGGAACAAAGGCGCATGCTGTCATGTCGGGGCTCTCAAATGCCGTCTATGCCAAAGGCTATCTCATGTATGTGCGTGACAATGTGCTGTTCGCGCAGGCCTTTGATGCGCAAGAGGGAAGACTCACCGGCGATCCGATTCCCACGCAGGAACGTGTGCAATGTGATCAAACAACCTGGAAGTCGAATCTGTCTGTCTCACAGTCCGGACTCTTAGTCTATCAGCTTGCAGGCGGGCGGGAAGGATGCCAGCTATTGTTTCTCGATCGTGCGGGAAAAGTCGTGAAGAAGCTCGGCCCGACCTGCAACATTCACAACATCTATTTCGCTCGAGACGGGCGAGGAGCGGCCTACACTATTCAGGAGACGCCTACAGGTGACATTTACTACTACGATCTGGAAAGAGACATGCAGCGTCGACTGACCTTTGGGTCTGAAGATCAGGACAATCCTGTTCTTTCCCCTTCTGGCGACGCCGTTGCTTTTACGGAGATTACCAATTTTTCCGGAAAAGTGAGTTTAGAAATTCGCACTATGCCGATTAGCGGGGCCGGTCGGAGCGTCAGAATTTCAGCCGATGGTACAACAGATGCATGGCTCATGGATTGGTCTATGGACGGTAAATATCTACTCTGCGGCTCTGGAAGCTTTTCAGCCGAAGGCGCGGCTGACCTTTTCATTCGAAGTATCAGTAATACATCTGACACGATTCAAATTCCCTTTGGACAGGGTTTGGTTTCGTCAGCGCGATTTTCACCAGATGGAAAGTGGATAGCGCTTTCATCAATATTCGAAGGCAAGATACATGTGTTTGTTGTTCCTTCACCAATTGCCACCAATGATACCCGCGCGGCACGTCGGTCCAACAGTGCGGGTTCTTCTGCCAGATGGCAAATTACTACCTCCGGAGGTTCTTATCCTCGCTGGCGATCCGACGGAAAGGAACTCTACTATATTCGCACCGATGGAACCGCCATGGCTGTTGACGTAAACGCGCAGGGGACTGAATTCAAGGTTGGTCAGGAGACTGAGTTGTTCCGTGCTGTTCTGGCACTTAGTTTTAATTGTTGGGATCCAACTCCTGATGGTCAGCACTTTCTTGCCAGTGTTCTTGCCGGAGAAGGTTCTACTCCCATTGTTGTCGTGCAAAATTGGACTGAGGAGTTAATGAAATGAGTTTGTCTACCGGTCAGAAACTTGGTCCTTACGAAGTTATTGCCCCCGCAGGCGCGGGAGGCATGGGTGAAATCTATAAGGCGAAAGACACGCGCCTCGATCGTGTCGTTGCGATAAAGGTGCTTCCTTCGGTGACCGCTGGAAGCGCTGACCTGCGTGCCCGTTTCGAGCGCGAAGCCCGCGCGATTTCAAGCCTCAGTCATCCAAATATATGCACCCTCCATGATATCGGTCATCAGGATGGCATCGATTTTCTCGTTCTCGAATATCTCGAAGGGGAAACCCTCGCCGAGCGTCTGCGAAAAGGGGCGATGCCTACTGAGGAGCTTCTCCGCATAGCAATCCAGATCGCCGATGCCCTCGACAAAGCTCACAAACAGGGATTGGTGCATCGCGATGTCAAACCCGGCAATGTCATGTTGACTAAATCCGGCGCCAAGCTTTTGGATTTCGGCTTGGCTAAACTTCAGATCGCCTCGGGAGTGGTGGAGGGCGTCACCGGCATCACCCAGACTACCCCGCTCACCGGGCAGGGGACTATCCTCGGTACTATTCAGTATATGGCTCCGGAGCAACTCGAAGGGATAGAAGCCGATGCCCGCAGTGATATCTTTGCCTTTGGTGCTATGCTCTATGAAATGGCGACGGGGCAGAAGGCATTCAGCGGCAACAGTCAGGCGAGTTTGATTGCCTCGATTCTCAAAGAGGAGTCTCGTGCGATATCTGAGTTACAGCCGATGTCGCCGCCGATGCTCGAGCGTGCCATCAAGCAGTGCCTTGCCAAAGATCCCGACCAGCGATGGCATTCGGCAGGTGATCTCAAGCGTGCTCTGCAATGGGCGAGCGAAGGCGGGTCACAGGTGGGAATTCCAGCCACACTCTCACGCCGACGGAAAAGCCGCGAATGGTCCCTCATAGCCGTGAGCGCTGTTTCACTCATTCTTGCGGGATACTTTGGAGTCAAATACTTCATTCAATCACGCGTTGCTCCGCCGGTAGTCAGATCCACCATTATTGATCCCGGAACGGCGAGCTTTAACAATCAAAACTTTACTCAGTTTGCCATTTCTCCGGACGGTCAATCACTCGCGTTCATTGCCCAGGATACCGGCACTTTCTCACAGAATCTGTGGGTTCGACCACTCAGTTCATATGTCGCTATGAAGCTTCCCGGTACAGAAGGGGCGATAATACCCTTTTGGTCTCCTGACAGCAGATATATTGCCTACTTCGTCGACGGAAAACTCAAGAAGATATTAGCTACCGGCGGCCCTTCGCTTCTAGTTGCCGATGGCGCGCGCGTTCCTCGCGGCGGTAGCTGGGGCAAAAAGGATATCATTCTCTTTACTCCTGAAATGGAAGGAGTCATATTCAAGGTTTCAGCGGCAGGGGGGAAAGCTGAGCCGTTTACTGTGCTCGATTCATCGTTTCATGACTTCACACATCGATGGGCGTCGTTTCTTCCGAACGGCAATGACTTTCTCTTTTTTGCGCGAGTCGAAGGTGGCAATGGCGGTACCGAAGACGCGATCTGTGTTGGCTCCCTCGACTCGAAAGAAGTGAAGCGGCTGGTGAAGACGAAATCAAATGCCGTGTATGCCAACGGCCACATGTTGTACGCCATTGACGGTGTTCTCATGGCTCAGCCTTTTGACTTGTCCAGTCTTTCTTTTACCAGCGATGCGGTGCCGATAGTCGACGATGTGACGTACACGACAAATTGGAGTTTTGCCGAATTCAGTGTCTCCCCGGACGGTTCGCTTGTCTACCGAAACCAGAAAAATATTCTGGGTTCGCAATTGCTTGTCATGGATAGAACCGGCTCCGTGGTGGATTCAATCGGACCGATGGAAAAACAGTATAGCCCGAAGCTATCTCCCGATGAGAGGCGAGTAGCCATTGATATAACCAATCAGCAAAGCACGTCCACGAATATCTGGATTTACGATCTTACCACTCAGATTAGATCCCGACTGACTTTCTCAGTGGATGGCGACTTCACACCGGTGTGGTCTCCGGATGGGGAGCGAATTGCCTATCTGCATGGCGGAAGTGATAAAAAGGTAGGAATATACACTGTCTCGGTGAGTGGGGTCGACACGGGAGTTTGGATTTCTGAAATACGCCCAGGCATCCGACCCTCATGTTGGACCGCTGACGAAAAATATATTATCGCTCAGGCTTTTGACGCGAAAACCAATGGGGATATCTGGGTTATTCCCGCCGATGGAAGTTCCCCTCCATTTGCGTATCTGAAATCAGAGTTTGGCGAGGTGCTGGGGAGGGTTTCGCCTGATGGGCGATGGATGGCATACTTTTCAGATGAAAGTGGCAAAGGGGAAGTCTATGTATCCCAGTTTCCAAAGCCGCTTGGGAAATGGCAGGTCTCAAATCACGAGGGGGGTAGACCGCGCTGGAGCCGCGACGGGAAGAAGATATTCTACACTGATAACGACGATTTTGTCTGCGAGGCTGAGGTCAACGCATCCGGAACGGCGTTTGCGGTGGGACAAATCCGCCGTCTTTTCAAGATCAATGGAGCGCGACCAGGATTGATTTACGATGTCTTCGGTAATGGAGAGCGGTTCATTGTAAACCAGAATCCGGAGACTTCCGAGGCTCGCACGTATCTGAACCTCGTGCAAAACTGGGTCGAGGAGCTAAAGAAGTAGCTGATGGGTTTCAGGGACGGCAGGCGAGGGCGTCTTTCGCACACGAATACAAAGATGGCGGGTCTGAAGACAAACCCGCCCTACTGAAGAAACTGTCTCTCCGTTGACTGTACCTTCTTCATTGCGCATACTCACGCCATGCGCATTGCTCTCATTCATAACCGGCTTATCCACCGCGGCGGACTCGAAACCCGTCTCTTTTCGTACATCGATGAGTTTCGCTCTCGCGGCCACTCCGTCTCTCTCGTGGTGTCAAAAATATCTCCCGATATCACACTGCCCGACGACGTTGAGATTATTAAAGTAAACCTGTCCTACATTCCAAAACTGTTTCGCGACTACTGGCTTTCACGGTCGATAGGGCGCCTTCACTTGACCGAATCATTCGATTTCACTCTTTCTCTCGCCCGCACCCCATACCAAAGCGCCGTTCTTGCTCCAGGCAACCATCTTGGTTTTCTCAAAGCAATTGACCGGAATCACCGGGGACTCAAAGATCGGCTGGACATTCATATCGAGCGCAAGTCATTCGAGACCTGCCGTCTCATCCTCGCGGCGTCGACGATGATGAAAGAAGAGCTTGTGACCCTTTATGGCCTACCGGAGTCGAAAATTCGCGTGCTCTTTCCGCCCACTGACGTGCGCCGATTCAATCGCGAGGTGAAGAACCGTCGCGATGACTACCGCCAGCGCTTCAACTGCTCCCCCGAAAAAAAGACCTGCGCCTTTGTGTCGGTCTCTCACGGCAGAAAGGGTCTGCCCCTTCTTCTTGAGGTCTTTGCTCAGCTTCGCAATGAGCCGTACGAACTTCTTGTCGCCGGTGAGGCGCGAATGGGGGCGATGCCCGAAAATGTCAAATATCTTGGCTATCTCAAAGAAACCGAGCAACTCTACGCCGCCGCCGATGCGATGCTATTGCCGGCGATTTATGAGCCATTCGGTCAGGTCGTCAGCGAATCCCTCTTGTGTGGCACACCAGTGGCCCTTTCGCACATGGTAGGGGCGAGGCAGATCATTACCCCATCAGAAGGATTGGTTATCTCGGGCTTTGAAGTCGACACTTGGGTGAAGGCTGTCCGCGATATTTGTTCGCGTCCATTCTATCCCAATCCCGATCTGGCGGCGTTGCACCGCTTATCGGTGCAAGATCACGTCAGCGCGATGCTTGGATATTGGGAAGAAGTCAAGAATGTTTGAGTTGCCTGTGCAATAGGGACTGTAAAAAATGAGCATTATTACAAAATTCACAACACTGTCGGGTTCCGCCCTTGCGGGGTATCCAGTCTTTTCTTCCAGTAGGGTGGCATTGTCTTCAATGCCGCCGTCTTATCGATACCATGAAACGAAACAATAGGCGGGATACGAAGATGATCCCGCCCGACGGCACGACAAGAATTAATACTGGACTCCCTCCTTCGCGGAAGTGACATGCATGAGGGTGTGGCGAAAATTGGAGTTCCTTCTCATCCAGCCAGAATGCGCGCCGTTACTTTTTCGGCACCAGAAGGAAATTGATATTTTCGAGACTCATGCCGCTCGCACCCGGTTTTATCTCGAACTCCCTGTAGAGCGGTTCGGTGACATACCCATACTTGCTTAACTGGGCCGGATCCACTTCGGCACGATACATCCCCGGTAGTAGCCCGAGATAATAATACTCACCATTTGAAAAGGTCTGTACCGTGGTTGACATTTCCTTGGAGATGTTCGTAAACAGCAACTTGATACCACCTGTCCCCGAATTGCCTTGAACTGTCTGCCGTTCGATTAGACCGCTGACATCGCTCACTGTCACGATCGGAATCTCGACAGCGTTGACCATGTTTGGATTGATAGTCACGCTGTAGTTGTCATTGGTCGGCTTGAGTGTCGGATTGTCGATGCTATACTGATCGACCTGAACGACATACTGATCATACGGCCGAAGACTGTTGTAATAATATGTCTTGTTCTTGCCATTGGGTATGCCGCTTGCTCCGGAGATCTTGGCCTTCACACCCGGGAGCAAGGCCTCGTTGTCGTCACGTCTGCCGTTGTCGTTGTCATCCATGAACGGCCGCACAACGGCGACGCCATAACCGACGCTATTGCGTCTGTCGAATCGGAAGCGATGGATGTCCTGATCGTATTGAATTGATCCGCGCTGAACCTGGCTTACATATATCTGTTCTCCGATGCGCTGGGCGCGGGAAGTGACCTGCGCGAATCCGGTGAAGAAGCTGAAATTCAGCATAATGCTGTTCGTTTTTGCCGGCTCGTTGCGTTCATACGAGAGCGTCAATTGACCGGTTCGCAGAATGCGCTTATTTAGGAAAACGCCATACTGCTCGATCTTGCTTGTCGTGTGGTCATAGTCGAGGCGCACTTGCGGCCAAAGGAATCTGAGCAACTGGGTCGACATCAGCAACTGACTGGCCATCCCCTTTTGCTTCTGCATTCTGCTCTGGCTCACCTTGTATTTGCCCAGATAACTCAGGAACACTTTGAACAGCGTGGTCGACACTCCATA
>JBBTMW010000052.1:0-6514 GCA_038067995.1 Candidatus Zixiibacteriota bacterium | reverse complement strand
GGAGAGATTTGAAATACCAGATGTGTGAAACAGGAACAGCGAGTTCGATATGTCCCATGCGCTCGCGACGCACCTTCGACTGCGTGACTTCAACGCCACAGCGGTCGCAGACGATGCCGCGAAAACGGATACGCTTGTATTTTCCGCAATTGCACTCCCAGTCCTTGACCGGACCAAAAATGCGCTCGCAGAAAAGGCCATCGCGCTCCGGCTTATAGGAGCGATAATTGATCGTTTCCGGCTTGGTCACCTCACCAAAAGACCATTGCAAAATGGTCTCAGGCGAAGCCAGCTGAATCTGAATAGCCGCGAACTCGGTCGGCTTTTTCGTCGGCTGGTTTTTTCCTGTTATGTCAAGCATCTATCTCTCCTTACTGTTCTTCTTCACACGACACCGATGTGTCTTCTCGCACCTTCGCTTATTTCTCAATAAGCTTCACGTCAAGACCAAGAGCCTGCAGTTCCTTGATAAGCACGTTAAATGCCTCAGGATAACCCGGCTCCGGGGGATTTTCTCCCTTGACGATCGCCTCATACACACGTGAGCGTCCGGTAACGTCATCCGATTTCACCGTCAGCATTTCCTGCAGAGTATGAGCGGCGCCATAGGCCTCAAGCGCCCAGACTTCCATTTCTCCAAATCGCTGACCACCGAACTGCGCTTTACCACCCAGCGGTTGCTGAGTAACAAGTGAGTATGGGCCAATCGAACGGGCGTGAATTTTATCATCAACAAGGTGCGACAATTTCAGCATATACATATAGCCAACGGTTATCCTGTTATCGAAGGCTTCACCTGACAGACCGTCATACAACTGCGTTTTGCCATCCTCAGGAAGACCGGCACGAACGAGTGCGTCTCTGATTGCCTCCACAGTCGGCCCTTCAAACACCGGCGTGGCGACGCGCTCTCCAAGTTTGGAGGCGGCCCAGCCAAGATGTGTTTCAAGAATCTGACCGATGTTCATACGTGATGGCACACCGAGCGGGTTTAGGATCATGTCGACCTGAGTTCCGTCAGTCATGTAAGGAAGATCTTCAATCGGGACGATTCGCGACACGACGCCTTTGTTTCCATGGCGTCCTGCCATCTTGTCGCCGACTGAAATTTTGCGCCGAATGGCGATGGTGACTTTCACGAGTTGTTTAACGCCGGGCGGAAGCTCCGCGCCGCGTACAACCTTGTCCATTTCAACTTCCATCTCCTGCCTCTTGAGTTCAAGAAGCTTGGCGGCTTCGGCAAGAATGGCAACGACATGTTTATTAGTCGTCGTATCATCGCACCAGCCATCAGGAGCCACCGACGAATCAAAGTCGAAATTGTTGAACGAATCGCCTTTGTATTTGTGACCGGCTCGAATCAAAACGCTGTTATCGGCCGAATGACGAATAGTCTGGGACGATTTTGCGTCCAAAAGTTCGCCAACGCGATCGCTACGCAGTTTCTGAATTTCGCCAATGACTTTAGCGTACTGTTTTTTGATTCCGATGTTTTGCGCCTTCTCAAGCTTTTTCGCATCTTCAGTACGCTCTTTGCGCGAAAAGACGGAAGTCTTGATAACGACGCCTTTCATTCCGGGCGGCGCTTTCAAGGACGCATCGCGTACATCGCCGGCCTTCTCCCCGAAGATAGCCCGTAAGAGCCGCTCTTCAGGTGACAGTTCGGTTTCGCCTTTCGGCGTCACTTTGCCGACGAGAATGTCGCCCGCTTCAACTTCGGCGCCAATGCGCACGATTCCATTTTCGTCGAGATTCAGCAGTGCTTCCTCTGAGACGTTTGGAATTTCGCGGGTTATTTCTTCGGCGCCGCGCTTGGTGTCGCGAACCTGTAATTCATATTCTTCGATGTGAATCGAAGTAAAAATGTCGTCGCGAACGAGTCGCTCTGACAAAATAATAGCATCTTCATAGTTGTAGCCGCGCCACGGCATGAATGCCACCAAGGCATTGTAGCCGAGAGCAAGCTCACCGTTTTCCACCGCCGGGCCATCGGCAAGGACATCCCCCGCTTTGACAGTCGCACCCGGTTTGACGATGGGGTGGTAAGTGATGCAGGTGTCCTGGTTGGAGCGGCGGAATTTCACCAAACGATATTCGTCGTCTTCCTGATATCCAAGCTCACCGGCCTTGAGTTTCGCCTGTGGTCTCACGACGATTCTCTGGCTGTCGATAGCGATAATCGTTCCCGCCTGACGGGCGCGAACTACCGCGCCAGCATCAAGGGCTGATTTCCCTTCCATGCCCGTTCCAACGATTGGCGCTTCGGCACGAAGCAGAGGCACAGCCTGGCGTTGCATGTTGGATCCCATGAGGGCGCGGTTGGCGTCGTCGTGCTCAAGGAATGGAATCAAAGAGGCCGCCACCGACACAATCTGTCGCGGCGACACATCCATGAACTGAATTTCCTCGGGACGAACGAACGGATAGTCGGAGCGTTTGCGTACATTCACAATCTCTGCCACAAATGTGCCGTCCGGATTGAGCGGCTCATTGGCCTGTGCAATCAGATAGCGGTCTTCTTCATCTGCGGCGAGATAGACAACTTCACTGGTTACCTTGCCTTTGACAACTTTGCGATACGGAGTCTCAAGGAACCCGTACTTATTGACGCGGGCGTAGGTTGCCATCGTCGTAATAAGACCGATGTTCGGACCTTCGGGAGTTTCAATCGGGCACATACGTCCGTAATGGGTGTGGTGTACGTCGCGAACTTCGAATCCGGCTCGCTCACGAGTAAGTCCACCCGGCCCAAGAGCAGAAAGACGGCGCTTGTGGGTCAGTTCCGACAACGGATTCGTCTGATCCATAAACTGCGACAACTGTGACGACCCGAAGAATGTGTCGATAACCGACGACACCGTGCGGGCGTTTACCAGAAGTTGCGGCGTAACATTTTCCTGATCCTTGAGGGACAACCGCTCTCGAATAGTACGGGAGACACGCGCCAGACCAACCGAGAAGAGATTGGAAAGAAGTTCACCAACCGTTCGGGCGCGACGATTGCCAAGATGATCGATATCATCGGTGAACCCAACGCCGTTGCACAACCCGACCAGATAGGTAATAATCGCGACAAAATCTTTCGGGTCGAGAATCGTCTTCTCGAGCGGAATGTCGAGGCCAAGGCGCTGTATCATCATGTAGCGACCGACCTCACCGAGATCGTAGCGCTTATTGTTGAAGAAATATTTGTCGAGAAGCGTCGTCGCCTGCTCCAGGTTCGGTGTTTCACCCGGACGGAGAAGGGAGTACAGCTTGAGAAGGGCGTCTTCGCGGGATTTCGTCGGGTCTTTGCGGATAGTATTAAGAATGACAAAGACTTCTCGTTTGTCGGTCTTTTCGATAATTGAGACGCTCTTGGTGCCCGATTCGACAATCTTGTCAAAGGCCGAATCATCAAGCAGATCGCCGACGGAGAGAATCACCTCGCCGGTTTCCTGGTCGATGACATCCTGAGCAAGATACGATCCTTCGTACTGCTTTGCCTTTTCACCCTTTAGAGTCAGCTTTGTAATCTTGTAAAACATCTTGACGATTTCTTCGTCGGTCGAAAAACCGAGAGCACGAAGCATCATCGTCGCCGGGACTTTACGTTTGGAGTCGACATAGACATACATGATGTCGTTTATGTCGACGTTGAATTCGAGCCAGCTTCCGCGATAGGGAATAATGCGAGCGGTATACAACGTCTTGCCATTCGGATGCAATTCTTCATCGAAGAAGACACCCGGGCTCCGGTGCAACTGGCTGACAACCACGCGTTCGGCTCCGTTGATAATAAACGTTCCCCATTCCGTGATGATGGGAAGTTCGCCGAAATAGACATCCTGCTCCATGACGTCTTTGACAATCTTCTGGTCGCCTTCTCCCTGGCGAACGATAAGCCGCATGGTTACTTTGAGCGGCGCGGCATAACTCATGTTGCGCTCGCGACACTCTTCTATGTTGTAGCGCGGCGGACCGAGATAATACCCCACATATTCAATGGTGTAATTCTCGTGCACGTCGCTGACGGGAAAAGTCTCCCGGAAAATCTGCTCAAGGCCCGTGTTGTGCCGCTTACTCTGAGCGGTTGTAGCCTGGAGAAAGTGATCATACGAAACGGTCTGAATATCGAGGAAATTCGGCATTTCCGCGGCATCGGACATCGAGCCGTAGATTTTCCGCGCGTTCATGTCTTGGCGTGACACCGTGGAAACCTCCTGGAAAAAATGCAAATGCGGCCTGCCTGCCGACGACACTGCGTCATCGGCGCACGCTCGCACCAACGTCTGTTATGTACTCAGTCGATCCTGTCATTCACTCTTACTGTTCTCCCCACCAACATTGTGTGGTTTTCGGGGAGCTTCAAAACGCAGTCAATCAACCAGTCGAAAAAGAAATATGGGAAATAATCGGCTTTGTTGTCGTTCGAGATATTCAGACCGGAACCCGTAAGGACTCCGGCCTGAATCAAAGCGTTTCTCCGATTACTTGATTTCGCACTGGGCGCCTTGCTCTTCGAGCTTGGCTTTGGCCTTCATGGCCTCATCTTTCGACATCGCCTCTTTTACCTTCTGAGGTGCCGCTTCGACGAGATCCTTGGCTTCTTTCAGACCCAGGCTGGTGATTTCGCGAACCACCTTAATCACGTTAATCTTTTTGTCTCCGGCGCTGTTGAGAATCAGATCAAACTCTGTCTTCTCTTCAACAACCGCGGCGGCGGCTCCGCCACCCATCATGCCCTGCATCATCGCTACCGGAGCGGCCGCGGTGACACCGAACTTTTCCTGAATTGCCTTTGAAAGGTCAGCAAGATCCATCGCACTCAGCGTTGCGATCTTGTCGACGATCTCAGTTACTGCTGCAGTTGCCACGACTAATACCTCACTACTATTACTGTTATTGTTTTTCGCATTACTTATGGCGCCATCCGGAACGGAGCGAGTGGGACAACCCGCTCAGAAGCGTCGATCCGGCGACTCCTACTACATGTCCCGTTATGCTTCGCCTTTCTTCTTCTCCGCAAGAGCTTCAACTGAACGAATCAGCTCCTGGAAGAATCCGTCTATCGTACTGGCCAGCTGGGTAAGCGGGGCCTCAACGGCTCCGACAAGCTGTGACAGCAGTATTTCGCGCGACGGCAGATCCGCAAGGCGTCCGATCTCGGCGCCCTTGAAGGACTGCTTGTCGACCACGAACACTTTGATGCGCGGTCTTTCTTTTTCTTTGAATGCATCGTTCAGCACCTTCGCCGTCGGGGCGGAATCGGTAGTCGCAAATGCGATCCCGGTCGTCCCTTTAAGAAAATCATCGATTCCCGACACGTTGGCGTTTTTCGCCGCGATGCGGAAAAGGGTGTTCTTGGCGACAAGAAATTTCGTCTTGTTCTGTCTCAGCGACCTGCGAAGGTTGCTGATATCGGTAACGTTCATCCCCTGAAAATCGGTGACGAAAATGCCGCTTGATGCTTCAAACAATTTCGTAATTTCGGCGACTGTGGCCACTTTTTCCGGTTTTGCCATAGGTGTTCCTCGCTATTTCGTCTCAGTGGCCAAATGTGAATGATCCAGACGAATCCCCGGACTCATCGTCGCTGACATTGTCAGCGAAAGTATATACGCACCCTTGGCCGAGGCCGGCTTGGCGCGCATAACGGCATCAATGAATGCCCGGGCATTGTCGGCAATCTTGTTTTCTTCAAATGAAATCTTGGCGACCGCGGCGGCGATATTGGCCTGCTTGTCGATGCGGAATTCTATCTTTCCGCCTTTCAACTCAGCCACGGCCTTCGTGATATCCATAGTCACCGTTCCGGTCTTCGGGTTCGGCATCAAACCGCGAGGTCCGAGCACTTTTCCAAGACCACCAAGAATTCGCATCATGTCAGGGGTCGCGACGGCGACATCGAAGTCGGTCCATCCACCCTTTACTTTTTCCGCCAAATCATCGGCGCCGACAAAATCGGCTCCGGCGGCTCTGGCTTCGGCGGCCTTTTCGCCTGCGGCAAAGACAGCGATGCGCACCGTCTTACCGGTTCCGTGAGGCAGGCTGACCGTACCGCGCACCATCTGGTCGGCGTGCTTGGGATTCACTCCCAATCGCATCGCCACTTCAACCGACTCGTCAAATTTGACATAGTGGTTTTCCTTCAGAATGCGGACGGCATCAGTGACCGAATATTTTTTCAGTCGATCGACATGACCCCGGAAGGCTGACTGTTTCTTTGAATGTTTCATCTACTCCACTCTCCCTGGCGTCATGAAGACACGGCAGGTACCAACGAATGTGTTGTATTGTACGTTTATTTTACTTCAATTCCCATCGAGCGGGCGGTCCCCTCGATCATGAGCATCGCGGCCTCAACCGAGGCGGCATTGAGATCGGCCATTTTTTGCTGAGCGATCTCGCGAACCTGCTCTTTTGACACTTTGCCGACTTTATCTTTGTTCGGTATGGCTGAACCTTTCGGCAGTTTCGCCGCAAGGCGCAATATCTCTTCGACCGGCGGGGCGAGGACGAATTCATCCAGATC
>JBBTMW010000051.1:0-8183 GCA_038067995.1 Candidatus Zixiibacteriota bacterium | reverse complement strand
TACCGCTGGACGACTCCACGTCGACGACGATCTGATGGTTGAGCTTGAAGAGATCAAATCGATTGTCAGCCCCGACGAAATCCTTCTCGTGGCCGATTCGATGACCGGTCAGGATGCAGTCAATGTCTCCGAACAGTTCCACAAGCGCCTCCATATCACCGGCGTGGCTCTTACCAAGCTTGATGGCGACGCCCGTGGCGGCGCCGCTCTCTCGATACGGCAGGTGACCGGCTGTCCTATCAAGCTGGCCTCAATTGGCGAAAAGCTATCTGACCTCGAGTTGTTCTATCCCGACCGCCTGGCGTCTCGCATCCTTGGGATGGGCGATATCGTCTCCCTTGTGGAAAAAGCTCAGGAAGCGATTGACGTCAAATCTGCCGAAAAGATGCACGCCAAGCTGGCCAAACAGCGTTTTGACTTCGAGGACTTTTTGGCGCAGATGGATCAATTGAAAAAGATGGGCCCGCTCGAATCGCTGATGGGGATGATTCCCGGCGTTGGCAAAGCGATGCGTGGCGTGAAGATAGATGATCGGGCTGTCGAGCGGATGGTTGCGATTATCAAATCGATGACTACCGAAGAACGGCGCAATCCCAATCTGATCGACGGATCGCGCAAGAAGCGGATCGCCCACGGCTCCGGCAATAGTGTTCAGTCGGTCAACGAACTGCTCAAGCAGTTCCACATGATGCAAAAAATGTTTAACAATATGAGCAAAATGCGGCTCAAAGGGTTATCCCGCGCAATGATGGGCGCCCAATGAGTAGCAGAAAGCGAGGATTCTCTTGGCTGTACATTTGAGACTGCGACGCATGGGAGCGAAGAAGGCGCCGTTTTATCGCATCGTTGCCGCTGATTCGCGTCGTGCCCGCGACGGACGTTTTCTTGAGGTGCTCGGCACCTACAACCCTATCGAAAAGCCGGCCCTTGTGTCGCTTTTCGAAGACCGCCTAACCAAGTGGCTGAACACCGGCGCCGTGCCGAGTGACACCGTTGGTTCTCTGCTTACCCAGGTCGGGTTCATGGATAAATATCTCAAAGCCAAAGCCGGCATTGATGTCAGCGCGGTAGCGGTGAAGACAACCATCAAGGAAACCAACAAGCGACGCAAGAAGACCAAAGCGGCGGCGGCTACTGCCCCCGCGGCTTCGTAGCATAACGGCCCTTGTGGGCGCAACAAGAGGAATGAGGCCCCATGTTCTGGCGACAAGGATTTCGCGAGAAGGCAGAGACACTGACGAAGGATGCGGATATGAAGGATTATATCGAGCATATCGTTAAAGGTCTGGTTGACAACCCGGACGAGGTTATCGTGACCGAAGTGGTAGGCAATCGCACCACGGTGTATGAACTGCGTGTGGCCCAGGGAGACCTCGGTAAGGTAATCGGCAAGGCCGGAGTCACCGCAAAATCGATTCGCACGATTTTGGGTGCTTCAGCGGCGAGGGTGGGAAAGCGCGCCGTGCTGGAGATTCTCGAGTAGACGTGATCGAAGAGGATATTGTCGTTATCGGTACGCTCGGTAAGCCGCGCGGAGTGCATGGAGAGATTCTGGTGCAACCGCTTACCGATTTTCCGGAACGGTTTGTCAAAATGAAAGAAGTGATGATAAGTACGCGCAACGGTTCGTGGGAAACGGTGAAGATTGAACAGAGCCATCTTGTTTCAGGGCGCCCTGTCCTCAAGCTGTCAGGGATAGAAACCCCCGAAGCGGCCGCACGACTGACCAACCGGCAACTGGCGGTACACCGGAGTGACGTTGTCAAATTGCCGAAAGGCCGGTTCTACATTTTTGATGTGGTCGGTTGTCTGGCATTCGATGATCTCTCCGGCGAATTGATCGGGGAAGTTGTCGATGTAATAACGGCTCCGGCCAATGATGCCTACGCGATTCGCACTGCTGACGGCCGGACACTCCTGGCGGCGGCGGTGAGCACAATTGTGCGATCAGTCGATACAACGGCGCGAAAGATTATTGTGAATTCCGGCGGATTGTTCGATGAACAGGGCGCCGGACCAAAAGATGAAATTTGATATTGTCACTCTCTTTCCGGACTACTTCAATCTGTCGTTGAAACAGTCACTTATCGGAAAGGCAGTGAATAAACAGCTCTTTGACATCGGAATCGTTCAATTGCGCGACTTCGCAGTCGACAAGCATGCCACGACCGACGACACCCCATTCGGCGGCGGCGGTGGGATGGTGATGAAGGTTGAGCCGATCGATCGGTGCCTGCAGAATCTTGGACACCAGCGTCGAGCGGTATCATCCGGCGATGAAAAGACGCGGATAGTCCTGACCTCAGCGGCTGGAAAGCCGTTTGATCAAAAAATGGCCATTCGTTATTCGCTTTGTGATCGCATCACGATTATTTGCGGCCATTATCTCGGAGTCGACGAGCGGCTGTTGGAACTGTATGATATCGACGAGGTGTCCATCGGCGACTACATCCTCAGCGGCGGTGAGCCCGCGGCGGCAGTGATGGTGGATGCCATCGGTCGCCTGATACCCGGGGTGCTGGGCAATTTTGAGTCGGCGCTGGAAGACTCACATATGAATGACCTTCTTGGCGCGCCATGCTACACTCGCCCGGCGGAATATGAAAGCTTTTCGGTGCCAGATGCTCTTATGAGCGGCAACCACGCCGAGATAAAGGCCTTGCGGCGGCGCGAGGCCATTTGTAAATGCGCCACCACCAGACCCGACCTGCTTGAGCGAGCGGAATTGAACGAGGATGAAAGAGCTTTTGCACGGAAATTGAGATTAGACATAGAACATAGTGAAAGGAATGAGCAATGAAGAGAATTGCCCAGATAGAAAAAGAATACCTTCGTGAAGGTATTCCGGATTTCAGATCCGGTGACACCATCAAGGTACATGTGAAAATCAAGGAAGGCGACAAAGAGCGCATCCAGATATTCGAAGGCATAGTTATAGGCCGTCGCGGCGCAGGGCTTGGCGAAACGTTTTCGGTGCGCAAAATTTCGTCGGGCATCGGCGTCGAGCGCAATTTTCCGCTTCACTCGCCGAACGTGTCGAAAATCGAACTGCTGAGATCGGGAAAGGTGCGTCGCAACAAGATCTATTACATGCGCGATCTCACCGGCAAGTCGGCCCGCATTAAAGAGCAGATGGCTGAAGTTGAAACAAATGGCGAGGGCAAGAGTAAGAGCAAAAGCAAAAGCAAGAACGACTCGGCCGCGTCGGCCTGATTTCTCTTTTTGAATCAAAAAGCAGAAGCCGGTGAGTGTTAAGCTCACCGGCTTTTTTGTCAAACGGCGATCGCACTTCGCCGTTCAACGGCAACCATTCGAGATGCACCCGCTTGCCGGCGCCGGGATATGTGAATGGGATCCCCTCCCAATGTGCATACAGAAAAACCTGGGCCCCCTGAACCAGATACGGCCACAGGTTCATCGGAGGCAACCTCATGATATGGTCGTCCCCTGACAGATTTTGTCAGTCTATTTTATGTGTGCTCACAGCCAGAGGAGTTCGATGGGGGGAGTTGGAGACAACTGTCGAGGTTGTTTGCTATCCGACAAATGGCTGAGGATTGCGCACAAACCGGTGTGTGGCCTTGCTTTGAAACGATTTTGCGGTTATGTTTGACACTATTGCATGGAATCGGCGTCGACTTGTCTTTTGGATAGATCGGGGCGGGTTCTGCGGATGATTTTTTCGGAGAGATGGCCGAGTGGTTTAAGGCGCACGCCTGGAAAGCGTGTAAGGCTAATACCCTTCCAGGGTTCGAATCCCTGTCTCTCCGCCATTAATGTGAGTGCCCTCACGGACACACATTGAAAGTTTCCAATTCACGTTGATATAATCAGTTCTGTGTCTGCGACGACGGTTCTATCCGATAATACACCGTCCGATGCATCAAATGGTGGGAATGCACGATATCTGTAATCACCTTCTGCGTCAAAGGAGCAAGAAGGCGAGTTAAGAATCTCAATCCTTCCCCGGGTACAACAAGAGCCGATCCGCTCGTGCCAGTGACCCGCCCACCGACAAACCTAACCATCTCTGTCATCTGTCCCACCGAATATTCTGTCACATGATTTTCATGGATGAGTCGCTTCTTGTGACCAATGGCGGCGTGGAGAAGGTGCTTAAACGTGTAGCGGCTTGGTGTGGTCACAAGGGCTACACCACCGGGTTTCAAGCATGCCACAAGGCGTTCCAAAAAAAGAACCGGCGCGGTGATATGCTCAAAAAGATTGATGGCCAATATGACATCATAGGTTTCAGGAGGAAAAGGCATGAAATTGGCGTCGAACAAACAGGCGTTGTCAATATCAATGTTACGGTCCAAACAGTGCATCAGAGCCTGCTGAGAATACTCAGCGACGTCAATTTGGTGACTGCCATTCGACTCTGCCAAAATCGCCGACAACCAGTCGCCTGTGCCACACCCGGCATCAAGAATGCGAAAGGGCTTGTCATTCAACTCAGGAAGTAGCGGCAGGACAATATTGCGAGAATAGGCGAGAATCCGCTCTTCGCGTTCAGCGTCTTTGGGATAGGGATCGCTGTTGGCGTACTCATCATGCGAGACAAAGGCGCGAACTATTCCTCGGAGGTCGGGGATGCTCCGACCTCGCATGGTAATCACTGGAAAGCCGCTCAGGGCAGTTCCGGTCATCGGATTGATATAGTTCATTTGTGTTCAACCGCTGATTCGGACAGGGCAAATTGCAATGGCTTTCAGCGCCAACTCACGAAATTGCCATTTACTGTTTGCTACAATACGAGGGATTAAGGATGGTGTCAATGTTTGGCACATCAGACTAGTTTAGAGGCTAGATTCACAGGTCAGCCCAAAGGGTAAGGTTCCGACAGTCGATACCTATTGTATGCTTTTCAAGCTACTGCGCATCCGCCCTGTAATAGTCGTTGCGATGACCATCCACTGGTTTGAGCTGATCGAGCCAGTAGGCAGTGTCGTTGCGATGACAGATGAAGAACCTTTGAGCGTCTTCGGCATGTTTGGCCTGATGGTATTTCAGATAGATATACTTGTCGTCAACTGCCATGATCTCGACTTTGCCGGATTCATGAGACATACAATACTTCGCCCGTTTTGCAAGGCCGGAACACTTTTTCTTGGCCTCCTCGACCGTGAAATAGGATTCCACGATAGGCAATTCATACGGTTCATTGCCGCTCGTGGGGCGACCCTGAAAGACGTAGTATTGTGGAACGCCGATGTATGAAAGTTCGCTCCAAAGACTGGCCAGGGATTGGGAACTGTCAGAGATGCCGCGAATAATCGGATTCTGATTGACACAGACGACCCCGGCTTCCCTAATGCGACGAATTGCCTCGCGGGTTTCGCCGGTCAGTTCGCGGACGTGATCGAAGTGGCACATCATATAAATGCGCTTTTCCGGCGTGGAGTATTTTCTGAACAGATCCATCAAGGCATCGTCGTTAAGAAACCGATACGGATTAAAAGCCGGAATCTTGGTTCCGATGCGTATGATTTTGACGTGATCTATGGCGCGAAGGGACGAGAGGATATACTCCAGTCGCGGCGTCTGCAAAATCATCGGATCACCGCCGGTAAGCAGGATATTTGACACTTCAGGATGATTTCGAATGTAGTCGAGTCCGGGGGTGATATCATATGGGACTTCATGATTTTCGTTCATGAAGAGTCTTTTTCGGAAACAGTAACGGCAATAGGCGCCGCAGACCTGAGTCACGAGGAGAAGGACGGTACTTTCGTATTTATGCTGAACCCCCGGGCAAACGGTTATACTGGCCTCGTTGGAAGCATCAAGCTTGCCCCATTCCAGAAGCTCCCTTTCCTGAGGGATGACCAGTTTGCGAATCGGATCGTTGGGGTCACTCCAGTCAATCAAGCCGACATAATACTCGTTCGTTCGAAACGCGAATTTCTTCGCAACTTCTTTTAGCTTTTCGCGCTCCTCAGCCGGTATCTGGGTGAGCTTATCGATATTGAGGATATACTTCGGCGAACGGCGAACGTCGTCGTTCAGGGCTGGGGATTCTGTTCTCATGGCGCTCATAGTGTCAATACCTCGTTCATCGGGTCGATTCGAAGAGTGGGTTGCCGGTTGTTGCATATCTGGTTCCCTCTACTTGGTAAGAAAGAAAAAGCTGATTCCAAAGGCGGTTGAAAAGCCGCTGTAATCTCGATACACTGATCCGCTTTCTCTGGTGCTCGTGCGTTCAAAATAGTTGGTCGATGCAAAAAGTCGAACCGACCGGGTGAGAGCAAACCGCGCCCCTGCCTGAAGATCCCACCGCTTAGTTTCGAGTGGTAAATTGTTGTCGCCGCGCACCTGATCAAAGCGTTGCGTAAAATAGCCGACTTCGGTTGTAAATTCGAGGCGCTTGGAAGCTTCTATGCCTATCCAGGCCTGCCATACATTCCCATCCCATGATTCCGCTCCCTGATACAAATCAGTCTTCGAGCGATGGAAATATTCCATACTGGCATCCATCCACTTGGTTGCCGGAACTTCCCATGCCAGACGCAATTCGCGGTAGCGATGCTTTTCCATAGGGCTATTGGGGGCATCGATCTCAGTGTTAGCGATCGATGACGGTTCATCGCTGTATTCTTTTTCACCCACTGTATACCACACCTTGACATAGTGGTAGGGAGCAAGTCGGAGGCGATATCGAATGGTTCCGCCGCGGCTCGTCCAGTCAATTGAATTCAGCCCGACTATTTCGCCATAATCGCGGCGGACAGTCTCGCCTCCGAGTTGGAAACGGTGCGGGCCGCCAGGGCTCCACGTCAGCATGGCGTCGCCGGAGTAACGGCGATAGGAATAGTCGCGGGTGTATGGTCTGCCTGTTATCTGAGTGGCGTTGTCATTTTCGTCGATAACGTCGAAATCGAGAGCCAACTTGAGATGACTGCTGAGGCGCATATCAAGCCAGTTGCTTAAATAGAGGCGACTGAGATTGGCCGCAGAAGCATCCGCATACGAACGGTGTTTCCAGGTGAGTGAGTTGATCAACTGGACATTCTTCCCGAATCGCTTGTCGGATCGAAGGTAGAACCAGTTTCCAAGAGTGTTGCTGGAGGAGTCGAGGTTATCCGGGCTTCGGTGGACGTTATTGTCATTTCCGGAATAGAGTGAAGCTCCGGCCAGGAACGAATACCCCTTCAAGTCGGCGGTTGTTCTCTGAAGATCGGCTATTTCAGCCGGGACGGAGAATTGGACGTCCCTTTCGACGATTTCCTCTTCGTCGGTCGTCGTGGCCTGTGCAAATGAACTGGCCAATATCAGAAAGGCAAAGAGGATGGCGGTAAGGGGTGATTGCCAATACGCCAAATTTTCGGTTCTTTCAGCTTCGACTCTGGGCGAAGGGAAAGAGTATGTGGTCTTGTATGGTTTCATGTGTTTGGACAGAGACTTGCCGCCTGTCATTCGTACAGGTGGCCGGGAATCATTTTTTGGCCGAAAATCATTACATTGAAGTGTACGAGGCAGACCGGCCGCGGCCTCGGTCAGTCAAATTGTGGAAATACCTGCGTCCGTGGCGTTCCATGCCCGGAAGACATAAAGGATAATCAAAACTCTAATGGACCAAACATTGCCGGCCCGACAGAAGTCACCAAGCGGGGTTTCTCAATATATAGGGGAATTGTCCAAACCGCGTCCTCGTTGTGTGGCGGAATCCCTGCGAGGCATGGTTTCGACCGCCCATCCCTCGGCCACCCAAGCTTCCCTGAAGATATTAAGGGAGGGGGGGAATGCCATCGACGCCGCAATGGCTGGGGCATGGGCAATATCCGTTTGCGAGCCGAGCGGATCGGGACTTGGCGGCCAGACCACTATGCTCATCCATTTCCCCGATGGAAAACGACTCGTTCTGGACGGTCACTCCTATGGCCCAGCCGGAGTCTCCACAAAATCCGTGAAAAGTTCCTCACAAAGAATCGGATACAAGGCAACCACCATCCCCTCGACCGTGGCGACGTTGGGCATGGCCGGATCGCGTTTTGGAAAACTTCCTCTTGCTCAAGTCATGGCTCCGGCAATTGAACTGGCCGAGAATGGATATCCCGTTACCCGTTTATTCCGAAAACAGGTTCAATGGTGCCGGGCGCAATTACTGAAGAATCCGGCCGCAGAGGCGATTCTCTTCCGTGACGGCAAGGTAATCAAACGGCGGGAGCTTTTCCGTCAGCCCC
>JBBTMW010000050.1:0-11056 GCA_038067995.1 Candidatus Zixiibacteriota bacterium | reverse complement strand
TAGGGGTGAACCTTGAAAGAGAGACCAAGGAATTCCTCGACCAGGTGGCCGACAGGGCTTGATTCGATGCGCATCCGGCGCTCTTCGGCCACAACATCCCGCTCCTTGTACATTTCGCGCAGGACAGGGTCGAGGAAGCGCTCTGACTCCATCGACATCCAGAGCTCGAGGCGATTTGAGGGATAGTCGGTGTAGTAGAGGGTGTAGTCGCTGAATGTAGAGGCGTTTTCATTGGCGCCACCTTCGCGTTCTAATATCTGCGAAAACTCATTTGGGATAACGAGTTTGTAAGAAGCTTCACGCGACTCTTCGTAGGCTTTGGTCAGCTGGGCGACTTTGGTCGAGTCAGGATTCAGCTTGTTTCGCTCGGCCCTAAGTAGCATGAACAATGAGTCTTCGACTTTGATCGAGGCGAGTTCTTTCTTGATATCAGTGGAGCCGAGGGTCGAAGTCCCCTTGAAGGCCATATGTTCGAACATGTGGGCGAGACCGGTGTAGCCTTTGGGGTCATCAACCGAGCCGACATTGGCGCCGGTCACGAATGAGGCGACTGGAGCGTCGTGGCGCTCCAAAATGATCAACTTTAGTCCGTTTTTAAGAGTGTGCTCGGTGATTGACTTTTCGAGGGTTGAAAAGTCGAATGCGATGACCGAAGAGGCGACTGCGAATAGCGCGGTGATCGCCAGTCCGGTAAGGAATCGTTTCATGAAAATACTCCTTGTTGATGTATGTCCATTATTCTGGCGGGCAAGTAAATGGTTTGAATGCCGCCGGTCAAGCGGGGGAAGAAGCCGTGACAGCGATTTGCTGAACTACCCGCACACTCCGACTGTTTGGCGGAGATACTGGTCGCTCGAAATCTGATTGATCATGAAGTCGGCGACGTCTTTTCGCGAGATACAAACAGTCCAGAGATAATTCCCAATCTTGTCGCCATGTCTATATGTCCCGCGTTTCTTGCCATTCGTTAGTTGCCCCGGTCGCACGATGACCCATTCTAGCGAACTGGCGCGGATGATACGTTCCTGACGAACCTTGTCATAAAAATAGAATGGCAAAATAAAGTTGCCAACGAAGAGTGAGTAATAAAGTCCCATCCGGCCCCAACTATTTCCAATGCCCAGCGAAGTCTCACACACGAAACGATGCACACCGCTCTTTTCCATCGCGGCTATGATATTGCTGGTACCCTCCGACAATATGCTCGTCGGCCAGAACCACTGCTTGTGTCCAAGGGCGCAAACGACAGCCGAGTGTCCCTTCATCGCGGACTCCAGCGAGATACCGTCGAGCACGTTTCCCTGAACAACCGTGAGACCATGGTGTTTCATAGTGAATGAGGATGGGTTGCGAACGAAAGCTGTTACTTCATGGCCGCGTTCGAGCGCTTCAGCAACAAGAGCGTTGCCGGTTCCGCCGGTCGCGCCGATGACAAGTATTCGCATTGGGGTTCCTTTGGCAATGAGGTGTATGATTACTTACATCTAACGAGGGGAACAATGAAATTGTTTCAAGGTAGCAAAGAAAGCGGGTCTGAAGACAAACCCGCCCTACATAAATAAAGTATTATTGTTGTTGTAGGGCGGGTCCGTCCGCGAACCCGCCAACTTGTCTTTAATTAAATTTCCAGAAAAAGCACGGTGCGGGGCCGCCCTGGAAGAGATAGGCGACTAAATAGGTCAGATCGACTATATTAACCGCACCGGTACAATTGACATTCCCCATCTCAATTGGATTTGGCGCCGGACCTCCGGAGAAAAGATACGCAACAAGCGATGTCAAATCGACCACGTTTATCCCACCCATACCATTGATATTTCCGGACTGGATATACTGCCCAAGAAGATTCCGATATCGCACAGCATAACCGGGGGATGGAATTCTCGCAGGGATATCATTCCCTTTGAAATACTGATTGGCCCTGCATTCTATCTGCTGAATACCGACGACAGATGTCGCCGCGGTTCCTGTTGGTCCGACGGTGCCAACATTCTGATACTGTAAAGTGATGGTGCCATTCTTGCAGACAATCATTTCAAACTGAATAGTCGTATCGGCGGTGTTATTGAAACTGCCAATCTTGTACCACTCGATAACGGTGGTATCCTTCTTGGGAGAGTAATAGATGTAAACGCCTTCGTTGGGGTCGGCAGTATCGATTATCAGATCATTCCAAAGCGCGGCGACAAAAGTGTTCATCGTTGCGCCTGGTATCGAAAAGGCCTCGAAAAAACCATTGGAGTTGACATGATTGTCGGTATACGAGATGCCTCCATTAACGCCGACATAGAATGAATCCTGAAAGGCATCGAAAAAAGGCATGCCGGTATAGAATGGCCAGGGTCCGGCGCTACCGTCATCAAGTGGATTCGCCGCGGTGTTATAAAAGTTGCCGTTGGCAATCTTGAAGCCAAGAGTCTTTGCCGATATCCAATTGAATGTCGGACCCCCGACATCGGCTGACGACAGCACTTCATAGCTTACATCATTGCACGGCACTTTCATATAGGCGGGCACTCGCGTAAGAGAGTCGAGCCCACCACCACTGGGACCCCAACTGATATCAAGAATCCCTCGATAGCTGGCGATGCGATCAGGTACGATAGTGGCATTAAGAGTGACTGTTATCTGAATGGAATCAAGAGCGGCGATAGTACCAGAGGTTGGCACAGCGACAAGCCAGTTGGAATCAACCATCACTGATTTCGTGAACGAGTCGGCATCGACAATTGTAAAATCGAACGATTGGCTGGCGTGTCGGTTGTGAATCCATAACGGCAGGTTAGAGGATGCCCCTTCGTTAACGGTATCCTCAACCAAGCTTGGAGTTGTATACAACGACGGAGGCGCCGAAAACGCCGCGAAGGCTCCAGCAAGATTCGGCCGCGGGCCGATATGTTGTGAGGTGTTGCCGAGCTGAGCGGTGCCTGTTGATACAAGAAGCTCACGTGCCTCGTCTGAGTTCAATGGCACACCATAGAGATTCTTGTACCGCCCCTGCAAGCATGCCACCGACCCGGCAATGATAGGTGAGGCAGAGGAAGTTCCGCTAAAAGTCGCGGTGTAATAAAAGTTCTCACCTCCGGCGCTATAGAGATCGCCATAGCCGGTGGTGTAAACGCCGTTCCCATATCCCTGAAGATTGACCCGCTCACCATAATTAGAGAAATTGATGCGTTGCAGGTTTCCTGCGCTTGCGGCCGCCCATCCCGCCCCAACGATTACTGCGTGAGAATTGCGGTAAGTAGTGTCAAAGACATCGTTGTAGATAACGTCGTCAAAGTTCTCGGCGCCATTGCCCGCGGCCTCAACGACGATTACTCCTTTAGCCCAGGCGTATAAGAGTGCATCAAAGTTAGCCTGCCAATACTCCATGCAAACATACCCCAGTTGATCCGATCTTGTTTGAAAATTGTACCGCGGTCCTGGAGAATGTAGTTCAATGAGAATAATATCTCCCGCCTTGAGAGTGTCGAGCGACGCCATGACGGCGTCTGCGAATGAGATGGTTGAGACAGATGCCATGCCGATATCTGCTCCCGGGCAAATGCCGGTGACGCCGGATCCATTATTATCAGCAATCATCTCGCCGAGGACGGCGGTGCCATGATTGCGAAATGACAGATCTCCAGTTGGTACTCCGGCAATAACTCCGTTAAGCGCCTTGGTTAAATCCTCGTGGGTAGTGCGCCAGGCGCCTTCGATATCCACAATCATGACTCCGGCGCCATCACCACCGGTGAGGCCGTTGGCGAAATCAGCATCGACACCGGTTGGCGCCGCCTCGCGATAATCCTGATTGGGCTGGTAATTGGGGGACGCCGAAGAAAGCCATCCCGCCGGTTCTGGCTGAGGCTCAAAGTAGGCGATTTCAATTTCAGGAAGTCTGTTCAGTTCCGCGACCAAAGTAGAGGCTTCACGAGGCGAGTCGACCATGACTCTGTAATAGGAGGCCATATCGGGAAGAGGTTTGTTGGCTTTTGCTGCGAGGGAGGCTCGCTGTCGGTCGAGGCGGTCTACCTTTGCGAGCGTAATCAGGGGATGAAATCGCCCTTGGCTCACGAAAGGATTCAATCTGGTTACCGCATCTGCAATGTCTGTGCGAACCGGGAGCTGACCGTTGACTAACCGCACCGCCAAATCATCGCGAAATTTGACCACAACGTGAAGAGGTTTGGCTTTATCACTAATAATCATGTCACTCGGCTTAACGGGAACCGGGCGCGTAATAGTGACTATTTGGGCTGATTGTTTGTCGAAAGTCTTAGCGGGGATATTGGACATTCCAACCGGTCGTCCGTGAGCCACGTTGACGCAGGTAAATACGGCGATGAGAATGGCAAAAAGTCGTTTGAGCATCTTCTTTTAGAAACGGGGCTACGTTCAAGAATGACAATTAGTTGACCCTTTTAATATAGCCGGAATCGGCTTTTTGTCAATCCAATAAGAATTATCGGCAGAAGGGAGCGGGAAGCTCAGATCAATCGACGGCGGCCAACCGCCTTGTCGTGGCGGATTTGCTCTCTTTTTCAGGCTTGTCGAATTTGAATTTGCCGTTGATTTCAGGAACCTTGGTGGGATATTTTCCCGAAAAACAGCCCGAGCAGAAGCTGTCTCCTTGAAGATAGGGAAGCCCCAGCATCCCTTTGAGAGACAAATACCGGAGAGAATCGACTTCGAGATATTTCTCAATTTCTTCAAGCGTCTTATTGGCGGCGACAAGTTCAGCTTTGGTAGGCATGTCGATACCGAAAAAGCAGGGGGAGATAATCGGCGGCGAGGAAACCCGGAAATGGACCTCTTTGGCGCCAGCCTCTCGGATCATCTTCACAAGTTTTCGCGATGTCGTCCCGCGAACAATCGAATCGTCGACAACCACAACCCGTTTTCCATGAATCACACCTTTGACTGGATTGAACTTCACACGGACATCCAGGTCGCGAATATTCTGCTGAGGATCGATGAATGTCCGTCCGACATAATGGTTGCGAATGAGTCCGATTTCAAAGGGAATCCCCGATTCCTCGGCAAATCCCAGGGTGGCAGTATTGGCTGAATCGGGAATGCCTATGACAATGTCGGCATCAACCGGATGCTCTTTGGCAAGGGCGCGTCCAAATCGGCGGCGGATCTTATCGACGTTATCGCCGAAGACCTTCGAATCGGGGCGGGCAAAATAGACATACTCGAATATGCAATGGGCATGTTTGGTCGATTTCATCGGATAGTGTGACTTGAGGCCATGTTTGGTGATTTCGACTACTTCGCCGGGCTGGACATCCCGCACATAGTCGGCTTTGATGATGTCAAAGGCGCAAGTCTCCGAGGCCACTACCCAGGCATCGTGATACTTCCCAATTGCCAGAGGGCGAAACCCAAATGAATCACGGGCCGCAATAATCGAATCCTCGGTGAGAAAGACAAGCGAAAAGGCCCCTTTAAGGTGAGACAGGGCGTCGCAGACCCGTTGAATAGTTCCGCGTTTTTTCGACATAGCGCAGAGGTGCATGATCACCTCGGTATCCGAAGTAGTCTGGAATATCGATCCGCGCCCCTCAAGCTTTGTTCGCAGATCGAGGGCGTTGGTCAAATTGCCATTGTGGGCAACGGCCAGGCTCTGGTTGCGGTTCGTCATCAGAAAGGGCTGGATGTTGATAAGCGACGACGCGCCAGTCGTGCTATAGCGGGAGTGGCCGATTGCCGAGTTCCCTTTCAGTTTTTCGAGGGTTTCGTCGCGGGGGAACACCTGTCGAACCTGTCCCATCGCCTTGTGAAGGCGAAAGACGCCCTCATCTGAGGTCACAATTCCAGCCGACTCCTGTCCCCGGTGTTGCAGGGCGTAGAGTCCGAGGTAGGTAAGCTTGGCGGCGCTGGGATTGCCTACAATCCCAAAAATGCCGCACTGGTCATGAATTGCGTCTTCCAGCATATTTTCTCAATCCCGTCAATCCGACGGGAAGGGGACAATGTATGGGCTGGCGGCCAGATGTCAACCGGAAGTCGTCAATGCACCGGATTGCAGGAATATCTCGATGAGATAGAGTGGGAATGTCGCCATAATCGTTTGTGTAACTCTATGGCAATCCACTATCTTTAGGGCGTACTACAAAATTGTCAATCTTATTGTACCTGCACAGTTTTGGGGCACTGGTTTTGCAAAGCCCCTGTTACGGAATCGCGCATGACAAACAGACCGACCGAACATTATGAGGTTTTCCGGCAGATTGCTATGCTTGCCGGAAAAGGAACGGCGCTTAATGAAGTCGCTACTGCGGCTTTGCGTCAGGCCAGTGACCTCGTTGGTCTCGCCGCGGCTTCACTGGTGGTCTGGAAAGAGGGGGGAGAGATTTCACTCAGTGTCACCAACGCCGAATCCGAACTTGCGAGCGCTCGCCTTCAGGAAATGGAGCGGGAACTGTTTCGCACCCTTCGCACCCAGAAAAAACTGTCACGCGCATGGCTCTCCTTCGACACTGATCCACCGACTCATTCCTTCACTGTTCCGCTTGTTTTCAACAAGAAAACATTCGGTGCGGTGATTGGATTGCAAATAGGGGAGAACTCCCCAATAGCCGAGAATGGCTTTGTCGATGCTCTCTCCGCCTTTCTCGGTCTCTATGTCGCCGCAGTGGAAGCAAGCACCGGTGGCGGAGCAGATTTGATTGAACAGGAAAAACTGCAGGCGGTGCTTCAAACTGCCGTTACAGTCAACCATGAAGTCAACAATCCGCTAACAGCTATCCTTGGCAATGCCCAACTCTTACTCATGAAACGCACCGATCTCGACGACGAACTCCGCGCCAAACTCAAGACTATCGAAGAATCAGCCCTCAAAATTCGCGACGTTACCCAGAAGCTTCTTCGCCTGCGAAAGGTGAGATCGATCGAATACACCGAGGGAACAAGTATGCTCGACATCTCGGATGACGAGAAAAATTCATAGTTTGATTTTGTAGGTCGGTGTTCCGAGTTCCCGCTTTTGGCGGGGACGAGAAACCCGACATTTTTCTTGTTCTGTCATTCCGGCCAACCCCGCCGAAGGGCGGGGGCAGAGCCGGAATCCATCTTCAATTCATGTCGATTCAATAGCGTCGTCCAGCCGACCCCTTGGGGTCAGTAGCAGAGACCAGCCGGACGCGCCCCAAGGGGCGCGCTGGGCAATATTGAAGCTGTCGCGTCTTGGTATCCCACTGGAACGGGCTTGTTGAAAAACCTCAATAGTACGTCGTGTCGAGCGGAGTCGAGACACTTTTCCTCTAAGGACTTCGCTAATTGGTTGAAAGACAACGCATCTCGTCTGCGCTCGATGCGACACGCTGTGAAAACATTTCTATCATTTCGTTACTTTACCACTTTTTCAACAAGCCCCAAGGGGAGCGCCGGCCGATGTAACGTGCGCGGCAGACGTCTCGTCAGCCCATCCATAAATTCGGCAGACGGGACGTCTGCCGGCCACCAGAAGGAGACCCACCGCGATGCAGATTGATTACCAGTTTTGAAAGATGCGCAACCTGCGACCTCCGCATCGGAGGATGGTAGCGAATCTCTATGACCAGCTAATCAATTTGGGGACAAACGTGTGGGGGAAGAGGTTGTGCTTCGGGCGAATACGGGCGCGTATGCCAAATCTACCCGACTCGCGACATTGTACCGAGCCCGAAAAGGTGAACGTATTTTGATTGCAGATGGTCAAGGGGAGGGGGGAATATGGAGACGGGGTACTGTAGTGTCCCTTTCATCGATTTCCTGCAAACAATTGGTCCTACTATTCACTTTATTTCGTTCAAAAGTTCAATATATTTGATTTGTCGCATTGGAACAATCACTGTGGAGGTGTGCACTTGTCAAGGATCATGATTCTGTTTGCGCTGATTCCATCTTTAAGTTTTGCAGGCATTTCACCCGATAGTCTGCACCGATTACAATCAAGAGCAGACAGCGGAAACGATACTGCGCAGTGTACTCTCGCTTCCCTTTATCTTACTGGTCAGGGAGTTCCATTTGACGACAAAAGAGCTTTCAATCTGTATTTAGAGGCTGCAAATCACGGAAACACGTTAGCTCAATATAACATGGGTATGATGTACGTTCTAGGGGCGCTTGTTTTAGCCGACTATTCAACAGCACTAAATTGGTTTCGAAAGGCCGCAGAGAAGGGTTTTGCTGATGCCCAATCGAAACTGGGGGCCATGTACTATAACGGCGACTGCATACCTCACGATTATGCCGAAGCAGTAAAGTGGTATAAAGCTGCAGCAGAACAAGGCGATACAGTGTCACAGTATCGTCTCGCGGTGATGTACCAGAAAGGCGAAGGCGTAGAGCCAAATGCCGTCGAGGCTGTGAAATGGTATCGAAAGGCAGCTGAGCAGGGACATGCTCCTTCTCAAAATAATCTGGGGGGGCTATGTAAGACGGGCGACGGGGTTGAAAGAAATTATTCAGAAGCCGTGAGATGGTATCGGAAGGCGGCCGAACAAGGGTTCGCTTCTGCCCAGGCTAATCTAGGTGCTATGTATGCAATGGGTTTGGGTGTTTCTCAGAACTATGTTGAGACTATTCATTGGCTTCAATTGGCCGCATTGCAAGGTGAAACCTTTTCTCAGGGTATACTTGGTGAGATGTACTACAAAGGAATGGGCATTCCGCAAGATTTCAAAGAGTCGGCTAAATGGTCTCGCATGGCCGCAGAAAGCGGGTACGCTCCAAGTCAAAGGAGACTGGGAATTGCATTTCAATTTGGAAACGGTGTGACGCAAGATATTGTGCAGGCATATATATGGTATGGTCTCGCTAGTTCCTCAGGCGATACATTGTCTCAGCGCTACCAGCGTAAACTCGCCGCACAAATGACTTTTGAACAAATTTCTCAAGCGCAAGACTCAGTTTCGAAGTGGAAACCAAAGACTTCTCAATCAACGAACGTCGTACACAAATAGTGTGACAAGTCAGCTCAATGCTACTGTTTAGCTCTGCGCAATCTCTCAGGTGGGGTTTGGGCGGAATTGTGGTATGCGCCCCTACGACCAGCTAATCAGTTTGGGAACAAAGGTGTGGGGGAAGAGGTTGTGTTTTGGACGAACACGGGCGCGTATGCCAAATCTACCCGACTCGCGGCACTGCACCGAACCGGAAAACGCGAAAACATTCGGAGATGGCGCACCGTGGCCATTAGCTGACGGTACCAATCGGGCCGACTCAGAGACAAAAGGACGCATTTGATCCTGCGAATCAAGCCGCCCTGAAACGATCTCAACAACAATATCATCAGGAGTCAATTCGCCCAGCTCGACAACCACATTCACCGGCACAACATGGCCGACATAGAGCATGGATTCAGTCGTGCCGACTTCAAGTTGCTGAATCTGCACTCTGTCCCATGCCAGGGAGAGTTTGTTGATCCATGACGTTGCTGATCGTGTACTTGCGAATCCATCCTGACGCAACTGCGAGCTTGTGCCGAGGGCATGTACATAAAATTGCTCGGCGTAATTCTTCAACATCTGTTGCGCGGCGAACTGTTCGCCAGCCATCCGGATCGCCCCCTTCATTTTGGCAACCCACCGCGCCGGGTAATCGGAGCCATTGCGGTCGTAAAAGAGCGGAATCACTTCGTTCTCAAGGGTCATATACAGCTCTTCGCCGTCGCGCTGATCCTGAATTTCGGTACTATCGTATTCTTCGCCGCTTCCAATTTTGAATCCGGTTTCCTCGTTATATCCCTCGCACCACCAGCCATCAAGAATCGACAGGTTCAGCACGCCGTTTATGGCGGCTTTCATTCCCGACGTTCCTGATGCTTCCTGCGGACGACGCGGATTATTGAGCCAGACGTCGCATCCCTGCACTAAATATCGGGCGCTGTTGATATCATAGTCCTCGATGAAAACAATCCGGTTGCGGAATCGTTCTTCCGAAGCAACTTTAACAATCTGCTTGATGATTTCTTTGCCCGGCGTATCCAGCGGGTGGGCTTTACCGGAAAGAACTATTTGAACGGGACATTTCGGATTATTGATTATCCGGTCAAGACGGTCGGGATCGCTGAAGAGCAACTGTCCACGTTTGTAGGTGGAGAATCGTCGCGCGAAGCCAATTGTCAATATTTGTGGATCAAGAATCTGATCGGCGCGAATCAACTTCGTTTCGGTTCCACCACGACGGACAAGATGCTGTTTCAGAGATTTTCTCGCGAAAAAGACAAGCCGTTCACGCCGCCGTCCATGCACCCGCCATAATTCGAGATCGGGTATTTTGTTAATCTTTTTCCAGACACTGACAGCGTCGGGATTCTCGGCGAAAGCGGTTCCAAGATATGATTCAAACAACTCCGCCATATCATGAGAAAGCCACGACTGGACATGAACGCCGTTGGTCACAGAACCGATGGGCACTTCGTCCTTGGGGACACTCGGCCAGATATTGTGCCACATAGCCCGTGTCACTTCTCCATGAAGTTTGGAAACGCCGTTGGCGTAGGCCGATGTTTTTAGGGCGGCAACGGTCATGCAGAAAGTCTCATTCTCCTGATCGGGGAAGATTCTACCCAGAGACATGAACTCATTCCAGTCGATACCCAATTCGGCGACATGATCACCGAGATAGCGTTGTACTTGCACTGGCTCGAATCGTTCATTGCCGGCTGGGACTGGAGTGTGGGTTGTGAAAACGGTCGTCGACCAGACGAATTGCAGGGCTTCGCGATAGCTTAGCCCGTGGTCGCGCATCAGGTTTTTGACTCGTTCAATCGTGAGAAACCAGGCATGTCCCTCGTTGATGTGGTAAATGCTTGGATCAACCCCGAGCGCCTTGAGCGCTCGCACGCCACCGATACCAAGGACAATTTCCTGGCGAATTCGCATTTCCTTGTCGCCGCCGTAGAGGACTGTTGTTATTTCCCGGGCGCGAGTGGAGTTTTCGGGGATGTTGGCGTCGAGGAGGTAAAGCGGTACAGTTCCGACATTCACTTTCCAAACCTGAAGAACCACCGGCTGATGTTCTAGATGAACGGTTACCCGAATTGGCTCACCGGCTGGATTTCTGGCAAGTTCAACCG
>JBBTMW010000049.1:1221-7285 GCA_038067995.1 Candidatus Zixiibacteriota bacterium | reverse complement strand
TGGTCGATTTCAACCGTCGGAGGCATTCGGGATGGATTGTCTACGACCACCATCTCGCCATCGGTTGTGTAGATGTGGTATTCCACGTTCGGGACGGTGTTGATAAGGGTCTGGCCGTATTCGCGGGAGAGGCGCTCGGTAACAATCTCCATATGGAGCAGTCCCAAAAAGCCGACACGGAAGCCAAAGCCGAGAGCCGACGACGATTCCGGCGTAAAAGTCAGCGAGGAGTCATTCAGCTGCAGTTTTTCGAGGGCTTCGCGCAGTTCGGTGAAATCTTCGGCCACCGCCGGATAGAGTCCGGAGAAGACCATTGGTTTGACATCGACAAAACCACCGAGGGGTTCAGTAGCGGGATTGGTCAGTGAGGTAATCGTGTCGCCGATTTTTGTGTCGCGCACCTCCCTGATGGATGCAAAAATATAGCCGACCTCGCCGGCGCTCAGTTCTTCGAGTTCGACCGCTTTCATTCGGAGAAAGCCGACTTCGTCGATATCGAAAACTTTTCCCGAGGAGAACATCTTGATCTTGTCCCCCTTGCGGATGGTTCCGTTGGCGACTTTCACAAAGGGCATAGCTCCGCGGTAGGCGTCGAAAACCGAGTCAAAAATCATCGCCTGCATGGGGGCATCGGGGTCCCCTTTGGGAGGAGGGATGACTCTGACTATCGCCTCAAGAAGCTCGTCGATGCCGATTCCCATTTTAGCCGAACAGCGGATGACCTCCTCGGGTTTGCATCCTAACAAGTCGACAATTTCCTGCACTACCCGGTCGGGCATGGCGGCGGGGAGGTCTATCTTATTGACCACCGGCAGAATCTCGAGGTTGTTGCCCATCGCAAGATAGAGATTGGAAAGAGTCTGGGCTTCGACTCCCTGCGAGGCGTCTACTACCAGAATTGCCCCTTCGCAGGCGGCAAGTGAGCGGCTGACTTCGTAGGTGAAATCGACATGGCCGGGGGTGTCGATGAGATTGAACTGAAATTGTTTGCCGTTCTTGGCGAAGTAGTCGAGCCGGATGGCGTGGGCTTTGATAGTAATACCGCGCTCACGCTCAAGATCCATCGAATCGAGGACCTGCTCTTTCATCTCACGGAGCGAGATTGTTTTCGTGGTCTGAAGAAGACGGTCGGCGAGGGTCGATTTGCCGTGATCGATATGGGCGATAATCGAGAAATTTCGTATGCGCGATTGGTCTGTCATTTAATTCCAGTACTCACTTAACGTTTGCAAAGATCGGCAATGCCGTTTAGGCGGCCAAAGTCACCATAGCTCAGTAAGATAGGCCGGTTGTCAGGATAAGTCAAAGGGAGATATGGGGCGGTTATATAGCCGAGGCATTTTGTAGGGGGTTGATTAGTAGGTCGCGGTTCCGAGAGAGTCCCGGCTTACCGGGACGAACGAGAAACCCGACACTCTTTTTATTCTACGATATCAAGATGTCGGGTTTCTCACCCGTCTTTGACGCGTTCGGAACACCGACCTACGAAGACTGTAATTGAAGGCAAAGATACATTGGCGGGTTCGAAGACGGACCCGCCCTACATGAAGACAGGATTACTGTTCCGTGCGCGGCAGACGTCTCGTCTGTCGGTATGAAAGTGGTCACATGTGGCGCACGGGGGCGTACGCCACACACAAATCGCGACTGATGCCCGACTCTTTTTCTGCTTGAAAGCCCGCGCGAAAGGTGTGACCTTGCCTCACCACCATGTCGCAATACGCCAACATTCTCGTAACCGGCGCCTCCGGCGGTCTCGGCAAGCAGATACTCTATCAGCTTGTCAAAGAGGGACATCGTCCCATCGCATTGGTGCGCAAGAGCTCCAATACCAGCTATATCGATTCTCTCGGACTCGAAAAACGATACGCCGATCTACGGGACCAGAAAGCGATTCGAGAGTCGGTTGAAGGGATTGACGCCATCATTCACACCGCCGCGATAGTCAAGTTTCATGGCAACGGTTTCACCCAGCAAACCGGAATCAATGTCATGGGTGCGCTCACATTGTTTCGCGCGGCACAATCCGCCGGGGTTAAGAGATTCTTACAACTGTCATCAATTGTGGCCGTGGGGGCGGTTCATCGAAAAACTTCGCGAGGCGCATTAGTTGATGAGTCGACGGAGTTCAATCTTCGCCACCTGCAGATTCCCTACATCATGACGAAACGCGCCGCCGAGGATGAGCTTCTGCAGGCGGCGCAATCGGGAACCACCGAGCTTGTCATTGTCTGCCCATCAATTAACATCGCCCCTTCCCGTACCGGCGATGATCGCACCAAATCGCGAAAGACTCTTGGACGAGCGGTACTACCGCGCATTGCCAATCTGCTCAATCTCGTCGATATTCGCGATAGCGTACGCGGGATGGTTGCGGCGCTATATCGGGGAAGAGCGGGGGAGCGATATATATTGTGTGGAGATAATATTCCGATTACTGATTTGATACGGATGGCTTCGGAAATTGCGGGGACGCATCCGCTGTTAGTTCCCGTGCCGAAGTGGCTGGTCATGTCGGCCGCTCACGGTGCGAAGCTTATGCATACATTGACGGGAGGGAGTAAACTTCGCTTCTATCCCGATTTAGTTCGATTGGCTGATTTTGATTGGGCGTATTCTTCGGAGAAGGCTCGTCGCGAACTTGGATTCACCACCCGCCCGCTGAAGGAGTCACTCACAGATCTTCTGACAAATAATTTTTGCGGCACCTGGCAGAAGCCGGAGTAGGGGGGCGAGGTGTATAGCCCCCTCGATTGATCCCATGTGGTGATGCTAATGGTGATTGACAAATTGTTTGGTTTTTGTAACTTTAGTAGGTACTAAGCAATGCGGGAGATTTGGCTGAATGAATGCGAAAGAGTTGGAACAGTTAAAGGTGGAGTATGGAAACAAGCATTCTATCTACAGATTGATTGGGACGATTTAAGCGGGGATTGTACACATGGCATCGACATTTTCCGATAGGCTTCGCGAATCTAAAAAAAATCTACTTGATCTAAGCCTGAGAAACTCCTTGCTCAATTATCGCCTGGGCACACGCCGAGGCATTCAAGTTGTTGAAGAAAGTAGCAAAGAGATTTTCGAGATTTTGGTACGGCAGAAGAAGACTATGGCGTTCAAGCCGGCTACTGAAACGAGAGACCCGATTGTACAAAAGGACAAACAAAAGAGAAAATCGCTCAAGTACCCACTGACGGACTCGTGGCTGCAAACTTCTCTATCAGACGAGTCATTACAGACAAAATTACTTGCCACGTTTCTCGACGCAACAACATATATCGAGGAACGAGGCGTTAATATTCTCTTCTTGTCTCTTGGCGCACTGAAATGGTACGAGGACGAGAAAAGCACCAAGGAATTAACTGCGCCGCTGCTACTCATTCCCGTCACACTAGAACGAACTAGTGCACGCGAGAAATTCACCCTCAAGTATAACGACGAAGATTTAGAAGGGAATCTATCGCTATCTGAAAAAGTCCGTCAAGATTTCGGAATAATGTATCCTAGCTTTCCCAACGGTGACGATTTAGACGTCCCTGCCTACTTCGATCAAGTAAAACGCTCCGTTGAACGTCTGACGCGATGGCATGTGGAAGCAGATGAAATTGCTTTGGGATTCTTTTCGTTTGGCAAATTCTTGATGTATAAGGATCTAGATGAAAATACATGGCCAAAGGGTATGGAACCCGACAAGCATCCTATTTTGGGTACTCTATTAGGAGACGGATTTCGGGATGAAGATCCCTTTTATTCAACCGAAGAATTGTTGGATCCACATTGGACTCCAAAGAATGATTTTCAGGTAGTTGACGCAGATAGTTCTCAGCTACTTGCCATATTGGAGATTAGCAAGGGTAAGAATCTTGTTCTCCAGGGGCCACCTGGTACGGGCAAATCACAAACTATTACAAACCTTATAGCAGACGCTTTAGGGAACGGCAAAAAAGTTCTTTTCGTATCCGAAAAAATGGCCGCTCTCGAAGTAGTCAAACGCAGACTTGACCAAATTGGCCTGGGTTGCGCATGTCTTGAATTACACAGCCACAAAGCTAACAAAAAACTCTTGCTTAAAGAGCTGAATCAGACCCTTGCACTTGGTAAACCCACCTACGAGCTAGAGCCGCAAACATACGATTCTTATACCATGTTGCGCGAAACACTAAATAATTATTCGAATGCCCTTCACACGCCTATCAACAATACGGGCTATACCCCCTTTAGGGTCATTGGCGAGCTGATCGAACTGGAGCAATTACTCAAAGGAGTATCGATACCGTCGCTTAGAAAGTTGCAAATAACAGAACTAGTAATTGGTGTGTGGAACAAATCGAATTTCAAATCATGGTTAGATGTGTTGTCGCGCATGCAATCACATATACAGAAAATGGGCATGCCCGAAACGCACCCATTCTATAAAAGCCGCGCAGTTTCCCTTCTCCCTTCCGACAAACAGTCCATTCGCATCTCGCTAGAATCCTCTATTTCCACATGTGAGATCCACATTAGAAAGTTTCAAGAACTTTCTGAATTAACCGATATACGGCTACCCGTGAATAAAAGGTCACTCGACGTTCTCCTGCGAGTATTAGGGCGAGCGATGGATGCTCCAGATCTGAGTGAAATACATGTATGTTCGAAACTATGGGCATCCAAACGCAACGAGATAATTAAGCTCCTCACGCTCGGTGCTGAGTATTCAAGAATATACAATGGCTATTCTCCTCGAATTATTCAGGGAAGTTGGAAATCGGATGTTTCCAAAGCGCATGCTACTCTCAGAAAGTACTCTGGCTCATGGTGGAGAGTGTTCTTGCGTGAGTATCGTGATGGGAGGAATCAAATATGTAAGCTCTGCACTGATCCAACCAATGAAAGCGCACAGTCACTGACAGATATTGCTAGTGCAATTGTTGAGGCTTCACGCCTTCAAATCATGCTATCGTCACACGACTCGACAGCGCGTGAATTATTCGGCTCTCGTTGGCGCGGTGGATTCAGTGACTGGCAATCCCTGTCTCAGGTTGCTGAATGGATCATGGCTCTTCATGCAGACATTGAAACCAACGGGATAAATCCTGGAATATTGAGTTTTCTTGAACAATCCTCCGATAAAACGCAAATTGACTTGCTCTCAATTGTTGCCAGGGAATCTGCCACTCATTTCGAACTTGCTCGTAAACAAGCATTCGATTGGTTAAGTATGGACGAGAACTGGCGCAAACAATTTGATGAAGAGAATTTCAGTGATCAATTGTCAGTACTTAAAATCATGCTCGCAAATATTGACAAGCTATCGGATCACGTTACTTTTTCAAATTTGCAGATTGAGGTTGCGGAATGCGGACACTCGTGGCTACTAGATATTTGTGACTCATGGGAGGGCGCCGCGAACCATCTGGCTTCGTTCTTTAAGTTTGCGTGGTTTGAAGAGTTGTTGAGACACGTTTACTCCGAACGGCAGATTCTACAGGGATTCGTTGGCGAGAAAAGATCTCAGGCTCTAAGGGAGTTCATAAGATTGGACCAAAGACTACTTGAGCTGAACAGGCATAGATTAGCCTCTTTACATTGGGAGCGGCTACCTAAATACTCCGTTGATGGCCAGAGAGGCATTTTGTTACGAGAGTTTGAAAAAAAAAGTCGCCATCTTTCAATCCGTCAGTTGATTGAAAAGGCGGGAACCGCCGTTCAGGCAATTAAACCGGTTTTCATGATGAGCCCAATGTCTATTGCGAGTTTTCTGCCACATGCGGGCATTGTTTTCGATATCGTGATATTCGACGAAGCAAGCCAGGTAAAACCCGTGGACGCTTTTGGAGCTCTTCTTCGAGCAAGGCAATCAGTAATTGTCGGAGATAGTAAGCAGTTGCCTCCAACAAACTTTTTTGACTCTATTGCAGGAAACTCAGATACAGAAAACAGCGAAGACGACGAAGCCGATTTAACTAGCGATCTCGAAAGTATTCTCGGTATGATGAAAAGTCGTGGAGTGCTTGAACGTTCTTTGCGCTGGCATTATCGAAGCAGACACGAATCTCTCATAGCATTCTCAAACTTTCGTTTT
>JBBTMW010000049.1:0-1211 GCA_038067995.1 Candidatus Zixiibacteriota bacterium | reverse complement strand
GATCATATTCCCAACCGCTCTGAAAAACCATCCCGATTATGGAATTAGATTTCATTACCTTCAACATGGGACTTATGACCGAGGTCGGTCTCGGACAAATCGGATTGAAGCGGAGGCTGTAGCAAAGAAGATTATGGATCATGCATATGAGCATCCACATTTAAGTCTTGGAGTTGTGGCTTTCAATCTATCCCAGAAGCAAGCAATAATTGATCAACTTGAGTTGTTGAGGCGTGACAACGGGTCTACAGAATCCTTTTTCAATGACCAGTCAAAGGAACCGTTTTTCGTGAAGAATCTTGAAAGTGTTCAAGGAGATGAACGCGACGTGATGTTCATCAGTGTTGGGTATGGGAAAGGACCTGACGGTTCGCCTACTTCGATGAATTTTGGGGCACTGAATGGGGATGGTGGTGAAAGACGGCTCAATGTTCTGATAAGTCGAGCGAAACAGAGATGCGAAATCTTTTCTAGTTTAACATGGGAAGATATTGACCTTTCGCGAACTCAAGCGCGCGGTGTATCAGCTTTCAAGACCTATTTGCGATTTGCTAAGACCGGGATTTTGGACAATCCCCATTCCTCACAGAGGGAACCTGATTCGCCATTTGAATTGAGCGTTGCATCTGCACTACGAGAACTTGGGTTCAAAGTGGAGCATCAGGTGGGATCAGCTGGCTACTTCATAGACTTGGCCGTCGTGCACCCTGCAAAGCCAGGGCAGTATTTGCTGGCAGTCGAGTGTGATGGGGCAAGCTATCACAGCGCCAAATCAGCCCGGGATCGTGATCGATTACGGCAGTATGTCTTGGAGCAGTTGGGCTGGAAATTTCACCGCGTATGGAGCACGGACTGGTTTGCTAGTTCTGAACAAGAAATTAGGAAACTCAAGTCTGCGGTTGATCGAGCACTTCTGATGGTAGCTGAACCAGTCGAACGGCCCGTCGTAGATGACATTGGTATGGATAGGTCGGTTGGCGCCGCAACTATTAGCGAACTTTCACCAACTCTGTATTATGCTAAGGTGAATCTTGGTAATATTAATCCGTTGAATTGTCTCTTTCACGACCTACCTCTTAGATCGCTCACATCTGCCATCTCGAGAGTAATTTGTGCTGAAGGTCCCATACACCGAGATGAGGTATATAGGCGTGTGGCAAATGCGGCGGGCGCAAATCGTATAGGCAACAAAATTGCTGAAGTATTGAAAG
>JBBTMW010000048.1:0-7672 GCA_038067995.1 Candidatus Zixiibacteriota bacterium | reverse complement strand
ATGGGGCATGGCCTTTCGCACAGCCGCATTGCTCAGAGCTTGCATCCGTCACGGCCGACAGTGCGCATTCTCAACCCGGTAGCATCCGATTTAGATATCATGCGCAACTCCCTTTTGCAGACGGTGCTGGGAGTGGTCAGCCACAATCTGTCGCATCGAAATACGAGCTTGCGTCTCTTTGAGATTGGCAAAGTCTACTCCCCCCCCGATTCAGCCGGAAACTGGCACGAGGGGGAGCATCTCCTCGGCCTGGTCTCAGGCGAAAGCGAAGCCAGTTGGCGGGGGAAGGGGAGAGCGCTCGATTTCTATGATCTCAGTGGGGCGATTTCAGCAGTTACAGCACAATTCCACATTACCCCTCTTGAGTTTCATAAAGGTGAGGCCGAGGGATTCGACAAGAATATTTGCTATACTATAATGGCGCATGGTTCTGCAGTTGGATCGATTGGCAAGGCGTCGAGCGCGGCTCTGTCTTTATTCGACATCAAGCAGGATGTTTTTGTTTTCGAAATTGATCTCGCCTTTCTTATGTCCGCAAAGACTCGTGCCATAACTTTTGAACCCCTCCCGACCTATCCAGCCTCCGACCGGGATTTGGCTATTGTCGTCCCGGCTGACCTCCCGGCCGCGACCCTTGTCGACAGCATTAAAAAAACTGCTGGGACAATGGCCGAGTCAGTGCATATATTTGACCTGTACACCGGAAAGCAGATTGAAAAAGGCAAGAAGTCGATTGCGATTTCGATAGTCTTTCGACTCAAAGATCGCAGTCTTTCTTCCGAGGAAGTCGATGCCGTTCAGTCCCGTGTAATCGAAGAACTGAAGAAAACATTCAACGCCGTAATTAGAGATAAGTGACGATGGACGAGAAACTTGAACAATTGATGACGAAAGTCGAGCGGGTCTGCCAGGTGGTGGATGCCCTCAAGCTGGACAACGGCCAGCTTCGCACCGAAAACCAGTCCCTGAAGAGTGAAGTCAGCCGATTGCAGAAAGAAATGGAGTCGGTCCGACTCTCCAGTTCCGACCAGTCTGAGGCCGTGAAGGGCAAGCTCGGACGCGTTTTGGAACGTCTCGAGCAATTAGAGACAATCTCAGGCCGGTAAGTTTTCGCTTGACACCCGCGGGCTTTGCTCGTATGTATCAACCTGTTGATTGGTAGCAGGATAAGAGAATACCGAGCCCCGCTTGGCAATTTCCCCCAATGGGAGTGTCTGATATGGGCAACAAAGTAGTGGTGAATATATACGGGGAGGATTACGCCATTCTTGGCGAGTCCGATCCTAACTATATCTCCAGGATAGCAGAATACGTTGATTCAAAAATGAGCGAAGCATCGAACGCCGGACAGATATCATCGCGCGACAAAGTGGCGATACTGGCGGCGATGTCGATAGCGTCGGAATTGCAGGAAAAAAACGAGCGCCTCTCTAAGGCGCAGGCGCATTTTCACTCCGATCTCGACAGGGTTCTCGCTCGACTTGATGACACGATCTCGCGCGGCATGGCCGGCTGACATCTTTAATCAGCCGGTGATCGTCGCACTCTTCGGTATCCTCTCTTCCGCTTCCTACTAAATATAAACGAGATCGTTCGGCGATATGCCGGACGGGAGGAAAGTATGAATGTAGTTGTCGGAATCGTAATAGCGATTGCGTTAGGTATTGCTGGATTTGCCACAGCTTGGATATTAGCGCGACGATTTGGGGAGAAGAGTGTCGACAAGGCGCGTGATGAAGCGCGTCGCATAGTTTCTGAAGCTGAAAATGACGCCAAAATTCGCCGGAAAGAGGCCACCCTTGAGGCCCGCGAGGATTTTCTCAAGGTCAAAGGGGAACTCGACCGTGAGAATGAAAAGAAACGCAAAGAGCTTGACTCATTCGAGCGAAAGCTTGATGAACGGGAAAGCGTCCTCAATAAAAAAGTTGAGTTTATCGACAACAAGGATCGCGACCTTGCCTCCCGCGAGCGTAATATGCAGGGGCGGGAAAAGGGAATCGAAGTTCGTGAGCATGAGCTTGCCCAGGTAATCTCCCAGCAAAACGACAAACTCCAGAAGATCGCGCAGATGACGCCGGAAGAAGCCAAGCGTCAGCTAATCGAAAATATGACCAATCAGGCCCGCCTCGAAGCCGCCGCCCATATTAAAGAGATTCGGGATCAGGCCGAACGCGACGCCGACAAAGAAGCCCGCGAAATTATCTTATTGGCTATTTACCGCTGTGCCGCCGAGCATACCGTTGAATCAACGGTCGCAGTCGTCAACCTTCCCAGTGATGAAATGAAAGGGCGCATCATCGGTCGCGAGGGACGAAATATCCGCGCCTTTGAGACGGCCACCGGCGTCGATGTGATTGTCGACGATACCCCCGAAGCTGTCATTCTTTCCGGTTATGATCCAGTGCGACGTCAGGTAGCGCGCATGGCGCTTGAGAAGCTGATTACCGACGGACGAATCCATCCGACCCGCATCGAAGAAGTGGTCGAAAAGGCCCGTAAGGAAATGGATGTTATCATCCGTGAGCAGGGAGAACAGGCCTGCTTCGAACTTGGCGTTCACGGTCTTCATATCGATGTCATCAAGAATCTGGGTAAACTGCATTTCAGGACATCCTACGGTCAAAATGTCCTCGCCCACTCCAAAGAGATGGCGATGCTGTGCGGACTGATGGCGGCCGAGCTTGAACTTGACGCCGTCCTCGCCAAACGCTGTGGCCTTCTCCATGATATCGGCAAGGCCATTGATCGCGAAACCGAGGGAACCCACACCCAGATCGGCGCCGATTTCATGCGTCGTTTCAAAGAACATGAATATGTGATTAATGCCGTCGAGGCCCACCACGGCGACGTACCGATTATCAGCCCCTACACGGTGCTGGTGCAGGCCGCCGATGGTATATCAAGCGCCCGGCCCGGCGCGCGTCGCGAACCGCTTGAATCCTATGTCAAGCGCCTGCAACAACTCGAAGAACTGGCTGACGGCTTTAAGGGTGTGTCGAAAGCCTACGCCATTCAGGCCGGTCGTGAGGTGCGGGTAATTGTCGAGCATGAGACGATGGACGATCTCGCCTGCAGTGTCCTCGCTGGGGACATCGCCGCGAAAATCGAAAAAGAGATGGAATATCCCGGCCAGATAAAAGTGACGGTGATTCGCGAAACCCGCGCCACCGAATACGCGAAGTAGTGTTGAAGGATTGTACTCGAAAAGGAATACATGGCTGAGATAACTATTATGTTCGTCGCCGATATCTGCGGCAAAGTGGGACGTCAGGCGGCGGCGCATCTTATCAAACCTCTGCGCGAAAAACATGGAGTGACCTATGTCATCGCCAATATTGAAAATGCCGCAGGGGGGTTTGGCGTCACACCCGAAATGTCGCGCAAAGCATTTTCCTACGGTATCGACATCCAAACATCGGGCAACCATATTTGGGATCGCATGGAGATACAGCGCTATCTCGACACCGATGTCAAATTGCTGAGACCGGCCAATTACCCCATGGGTACTCCGGGGCGAGGGGTTTATGTCGACGAGGTCAATGGTCTCAAGATCGGCGTCCTCAATCTGATGGGGCGCACCTACATGAAAGAAATCGACTGTCCATTTCAAGTCGCCGACCAGGAAGTGGCCTATCTCCGTGGGCATACCAATATTATTTTTATCGATTTCCATGCCGAAGCGACTTCTGAGAAGCAGGCCATGCTCTACTACCTCGACGGTAAAGTGTCGGCGATTGTCGGAACCCACACCCATGTGCAGACCGCTGATGAAATGGTCTCAAAGGCCGGAACAGCCTATCTCTCCGACGCCGGCATGACCGGACCGCACGACTCAATCATCGGGATGCAGAAGCAACCCTCTCTTGAGAGGTTTCTCACCGGCATGCCAAGGCGGATGACAACCGCCAGCGACGATATCAAGATGTCCGGGGCGCTGGTGCGCATCGACACCGAAACCGGCAAAGCCCTCGGCATCGAACGGTTCAGGGTTGACTTTGACATTGCATCTTTCAACTCAGCTCTTTTTAACGAAGAGGATTGACCGGAGTAACCGATGAGTGCGCAACTGATCGATGGTAAATTGATTGCTACGCGTATTCTCAGTGAAGTCCGCCAGCGGGTGGAGCTACTTCGTAGTAAAGGCGTCACGCCGGGGCTTGCGGCGGTGCTGGTCGGCGACGATCCCGCTTCGGCGACCTATGTCGCGAGTAAAGCCAAAGCCTGCGAAAAGCTCGGCATCTATTCGCGGATAATTCGCAAGGATGCAAGCCTCTCACAAACAAAACTGTTATCTATCGTACAGGAACTCAATGACGATCCGGCTATTCATGGCATACTTGTGCAATCGCCGCTTCCCAAAGCTATAGATGAACTGGCGGTGACCCTGGCAATTCGTCCGGAAAAAGATGTCGATGGTTTCCATCCTCACAATGTCGGCATGATGCTCATCGGGCGGCCTACTCTGCTACCATGCACTCCCTTTGGAATTATCAAGCTTTTGGAATATTCGAATATTGATCCGGCCGGGAAAGAAGTTGTGGTTGTGGGGCGATCCAATATCGTTGGTAAACCTGTCGCGGCTTTGCTAATGCAAAAGGGGAGATGGGGCGATGCTACGGTCACTGTGGCCCATTCACGCACAAAGAATCTGGCTGAAGTCTGTCGCCGAGCCGATATTCTTATTGCCGCCATTGGCAAGCCAAATACGATTCTGGCAGAAATGGTCAAACCCGGGGCAGTGATAATCGATGTTGGCGTCAACCGCATTGATGACAAATCAACGCCCAAGGGCTACCGCCTTGTCGGTGATGTCGATTTTGAAGCCTGCCGGGAGGTGGCCGGGTGGATTACACCGGTTCCAGGCGGGGTCGGGCCGATGACTATCGCTATGCTCTTGTCGAATACCGTTCTTGCCGCCGAAAAATCTATCTCTCTTTAAGAATACCGAATCAAGTCAGCGATTGCAGACTATCTGTCAGAATCCTGCAAGAGAATACACCCTCAATTTTTCCGGCCCTGGGCTTGTCAAACGACTCCGAAAATTGTATCTTAATGTCAGGTGCGGACTTCCCGATAACATCATGAATGCCATGTCGTTACTTGTATTTCAAGAAGTGTGTCATCAGTTCTCCGATGTGGTCTGATATGGTCTCCGGCTGAGGGGTCTTGGGGCACAAGATTTGCTCCTAAAGAACTGGATACACCCGTCTTTAAACAGGAAAGAATTAAGTTCTGAATATTGCTATGACGATTCGCCCAATTCTCTCTCATTTCCGAGGTCTTGTGTGCCTGCTTGTAGTCCTTGGCGTTTTTGGTGGCGGACTGCGCGCGCAGGATCGGAAGGATTCCGATTCACTCTCAGTGTCAGTAGCTAATCCGTCGCAGTATCAGGCATCGCAGTACACTCTCGATTTTCAGCTTTCCTCGCACGCCTTTCTGGCGCTTTCTCGCGGCGGATTTGAAATCAAGTTTCCTGAAGGGACTATTCTCGACTCAATCGGCGAGATTGTCATCGAAGACAACCATCCCGGGATCAGCTACCGTGTCGACTACCGGCAGATTTATGACCGCACCCTGATTCTTAATCTTCGTCCGCGGCGCAACAGTCAGTCTTCAGATGAAGATGAACATGGCGGGCCGGTCGCAGTCACCGTTTCCATCCCCGGCATCATCAATCCTGCGGTGGGCGCCTATCGACTCAAGGCTAAAGTGTTCGACCATGAGAATGAGACCATCGCCGGACCGCTGACGAGTAATGAGTTTTTCATATTTGAATCTTTTCCATTGCCTCAATATGCTCTGGTTCCGGGGTCGATAAAGCCAGATACAGTGTATTCGCAGATTCCCTTTGCACTCTCATTTGATGTCCAATATATGAGACCTCCTTATTACGGCTGGCGCCCCCCGGATAGCGCAAGAATTAATGTTACTTTGCCGTCTGTATTTCCCGAGCATATTCTCGATACAATTTATAGTGGCATCATTTTTTCGTCCGCAGGCGACCTCAACGGCAGATTTAGCTACGCCAATATTCCTGTCCACATCATCGGGCCGCAATCAGGCGGTGTGTCAGGTCTCAGAACCATGAATTTGAATTACGTTGCATACAAAGACGGTGATTCGTCATCTCTTGTATGGGGTGGCTCGGAGCCTATCTGTCTATTCCAGACCCCGGAAGTTGACTTTGTCGCTGGTTCCCTCAATCCTGACACCGTTACAAGTGAATCGACAAGCACTTTCCTGATAGACCTTTTTGTATCCAGCGACTATGCAATCACTCTCGGCCCTGCATCGCGACTTCGTTTTGGTACTGACCACTCGGTGGAGATATCGGGCACAATTTCAGTGCTTCAGCCGGGAATGAATCGAATAGTGGCCGAGCCATTTGAAGCGCCATCAACTTTCGCGGGGGAAATAATTCCCGTCCTGGCCTATCTGGAGCTGTATGCCCCGGGCGCTGTCACCGCTTATGAGTATAGCTATCCTAATACTGGCAACACCCTCACCGTCATTGGCGCCACTCCCACCCTCCAAATTCTTAACCTTGAGGTCGTTTCTCCTAACGCACCCCGCGTCAATATCGGCCAGTCATTCGCTCTCCGAGCAACTGTAGCCAATCATTCTACCTTCACTGCCACCGATGTTCAACTCAAGCTTAATAGTGATGGGTCATCACGTTTCGATTCGCTCATTTCAGTAGGCGACATTCCGGCTCTTGATACAGACATGATTGAGATAGCTGTGACGGCTTCGGGGCAACCGAGTCTTGCTGAGGTATTCCATGTGAATATTCAGCCAGCGTCGTCCGATGTTCTCGATCCAGTCAAGAATCTTGCTACGGTGTTTATTGATTTGCCTGCAATACTTGAACTTGATTACAATCTCTTTGGGGTTCAGGGGGGGTATGTCAGCCCGGGGGACAGATTCAGCCTGACCGTCGAATTGAAAAATAATGGTGACGCGCCAGTCACCGACGCGCACTATCTATTGACAACGGGTCTGGTAGAATTTGGCAACAACGACTCCATCGTCGGCTCGATGACTGTTGAACAGAATGTCATTTTCAATTTTGACGCACCACTGTTTGACACCCTGGTTTATTTTGTCTTTCAGCTCAGTGATACCCCCAAAGATCTAAATTCTGGGCTACCAGCTGTCGTGCAAAGGTCGGCGGTATTATTTCCCATACGTGTTGAAAGAATTGAAGGAGAGGTTGTCGCATCCGCTCAACCCATTGGTTCAAGTCTTGTCTTTCCTCAAACCGACCGGCAATTTTTTTCCTTAAAACTGGAAAACCAGGGGCAGACAACAAATTCACGGGTAGATCTCCGTCGTCTGTTTGTGAGTGTGCGAGATCAGAGCGGATTGCCACTGAATGCTGATGCGGCGTTTGACATGTCGACAGTGAGAATTGTCGAAAATGGAGTAGTGGTGGGGACTGCCACTGCTTACGGACATCGCATCTCGCTCACAATTGACGATGTAGTTCTTTTGCCAAATCAGAATCGCGAATTGGCGGTGTTTGCGGCACCAGCTATCGGTGGAGGACAAGATTTCGTATTGACTTTGAACGTCGACGACATTGAGGGTGTGTATGTCACGGGTCCACTGGCAAATCAGCGGGCGCAGATTGTCTCTCGTACAACACCACGGTTGGAGCCATCAGCTGGAA
>JBBTMW010000047.1:0-6957 GCA_038067995.1 Candidatus Zixiibacteriota bacterium | reverse complement strand
GGGGCTTTCCAACTGGTTCAAGGTTCCCTATCAACCGGGCGACTGGAATATCGTATATTGGGTGCCGGTAATTCTTGGTCTGTTTCTTTTGATGCGGCTTACAGCCAACTATGGATGGCTGGCACGCTGGTCATTGGCATTCATTGTCGGAACAACGGCTGGCCTCAATTTTGTGCGCTATCTCCGTTCTGATTTTATTGAGCAAATTTCCAGCTCCATGCTTCCACTGCTCGTCGACTGGCAGGGGATGGGGCATTTCGTTTCCAATTTCAGCCTGTCTGCGGATGGACAATTTATTTTGATCCTCAGCAACTGGGTTATTTTCATCGGCGTCATTTGCGGGCTGATCTATTTCTTCTTTTCGAAAGAACATACCGGTCTCTTTGGTCAGGCCTCGCGCGCCGGTATCTGGATATTGATGATTACGTTCGGCGCCTCATTCGGATATACCGTCATGGGGCGACTCACCCTTCTGGTTGGACGGTTAACCTTTCTTTTCAGGGATTGGTTGGGTATTATAAATTAATGATAACAAGAATGAGCAATGGGAGTACACAGATGACAAGACGTCTTCTCTCAGGCGTACTGATGGGCTTGGTGGTCTGCCTGGCGTGTAATGCGAGTGCGCAGTCTGACAGCTCTCAGATGGCAACACAAGTTCCGGCGGTTTCTCCACCGGCGCCAGTAACCAATCTGACTGCCAAAGACACCGAAAACGACCATGGTCACTCCATCACTCTAAGGTGGACAAAATCCCTTGATGACGGCGCCGGAACTGGCGCAGTTCTCAAGTATGACATTTATCGCCACACGACCGACGGTGGCCCCGACAGTCTGGTCGGATTTGTCGCCAGCGGTGAATCGAAATGGGAGCATCAAGGTTCGCGTGAAAAAGAAGCGAATGACTACATCCCTGATTACACCAATTTTTGGTATCGCGTCGATGCCGTCACTGTCGATTCCAGCGTGCGTTCCGCCGCGACTGTCGTTGGTCCGGTGCAATCGTCTGGACAGTGGTACAACACCGGTCGCACAGTGGTGCTCATCTTTGTCCTCGGGTTCGGCTTTGCCACACTCTTTTTTGTCACGCACGCCAAGAAGGGGAAAGACCTCTATGTTCGTCCACTGGCTGGTCTTGAAGCAGTCGACGACGCTATCGGACGTGCCACCGAGATGGGCAAACCGATTCTCTATGTCCTTGGCCTGGGCACTGCCGCTGATATCGCCACAATCGCTTCGTTTTCCATTCTCGGCCGAGTCGCCAAACGAGTCGCTGAAAACAAAACCGACCTGATCGTCCCCTGCACCGATCCAGTTGTTTTCGCGGTGGCGCAGGAAGTTGTCAGATCCTCGTTCCTGGATGCCGGTCGCCCTGACGGCTACAAAGAAGATATGGTCTACTTTCTGACGCAGAATCAATTCGCCTATGTCGGTGCCGTCAACGGAACGATGCTCCGCGAGCGTCCTGCCACAAATATCTACATGGGTAAGTTCTTCGCTGAGTCATTGCTTCTCGCCGAGACCGGCGCATCGGCTGGCTCAATCCAGATTGCGGGTACCGATGAAGTTGCGCAGATTCCCTTTTTCGTGGTGGCCTGCGACTACACGCTCATCGGTGAAGAGCTCTATGCGGCCTCGGCCTATCTCAGCCGCGAGCCTTTGCTTCTTGGGTCGCTCAAGGCGCAGGATTTGGCCAAAGCGGCAGTACTGATCATCGTCGCCATCGGCGCCGTGGCCATCAATCTCGACTGGCCGGTGTTCAAAGAACTATTCAAAGTGGTAAACTGAGGAGGTTGACAGATGAAACAACAACTGCCAATTGCGCTCGTCTTCATATTCGGCCTCTTCATGGTCTTTCAGTATTTCGTCCCCCACGAAACATCTGAGGAGGCATACGAGTTTCTTCTCGACTGGATTGTCATCATCGGCATCTTCGCCCTTGGACTCGGCATCTGGTCGCTCATCAAAGTAAACTGGGACAAGATTGCCGAAGCTCGTCGAAACAATACGCGGGAGTGGTTCTACCCATGTGTGACTATGGCCGGCTTGCTGATGATCATCATTCCCGGATTCTACGGCACCAAAGACGGAGTTTCCGGTTTCTATTTTCTTTCAAGTGAAGGCCTGCAAAACAGCTTCTTTCGTCAGCTTTTTAACTACATCATCGTGCCGGCGCAGTCGACGATGTTTGCCCTCCTGGCATTCTATATTGCCTCGGCGGCCTATCGTGCTTTTCGTGCCAGAAATATTCTCTCGACGCTTCTTCTCGGCGCGGCGCTCATTGTGATGCTGAGATTCAATCCCTACATCGGGCCTTTGTCGCCAATATTCGCCGACATGGCGAATTGGTTGCTCAATGTCCCCAATCTTGCCGCCAAGCGGGCAATTGTCATTGGGATTGGACTTGGGGTGGTGGCCACGGCAATGAAAGTCGTGCTCGGCATTGAACGCGGATACATGGGGAAGGGGTGAGGTGAGAAGATGACACTGTTTGACAAAATGATGACTCTCGACCGACGCTGGATATTTCTTTTTCTGGCCGTGGTCTGCTTTATCACCTACTACGGCAAGTTTCAGATTCCTATTCCGGTCAACTCTGAAGTCCGCTCGGTCTACAACAAGATCGAAAGCCTGCCTGAAGGAAGCATCGTCTTCCTCGGTATCGATTATGATCCCAGCAGCCAGGCCGAACTGCATCCCATGACATACGCCATAATGGAACATTGTTTCCGGCGCAAACTGGGCGTTCTCACTGCGGCTCTCTCTCAGAACGGCCCCGGTATGGCTGAGCAGGTCTTCATGGATGTCGTCGATTCGATGAAACTGCCCAGGGAATACAATGGCGTCGAATATCCAGCCCGCGACATTGTGAAAGGGGTTGATTATGTCTTCCTCGGATACAAGCCGTACTTCTCGCTGATCATTCTCGGCATGGGACAGAACTTCCGCATTCCATTCCCTGCTGACTATTATGGTACCCCGCTTGATTCGATTCCGATGATGCAAGGGGTGAACAACTATGATCAGGTGGCCTTTGTGTGCGATCTGACAAGTGGCAATATAGCGGACGCCTGGATTTCGTACGGGCAATCACGCTTCAATTTTGATATGGCCCTCGGCCTGACAGGCGTTATGGCCGCCGACTATTACCCGTTCCTCAATTCGGGTCAGCTGATAGGTATCATGGGAGGTCTTTTCGGAGCCGCCCAGTATGAACAATTGGCTGACAATGCCGGTTTGGCCAAAGATGGTATGCGGGTGCAAGTCTTCGCGCACCTGGTCATAATCCTCTTTATTATCATTGCTAACGTCGGGTTCTTCATGTCCCGCCGAAAACAGGGAAATTAAAGGAGACCCGCGATGGATTTGACAACATTTCTTTGGACAACGTTTGGTATCTACCTGACGATTTCGATATTCTCATTCCTCTATAAAGACAATCCATTCTACAAGTTCACCGAGCATCTGTTCGTCGGCGTGTCGGCTGGCTATTTCGTGATTATCCTGTGGCACAACAGTCTGGCGCCGAACCTGTTCAACAAGATCATCACCGACCATGTCTGGCTCTATTTTGTGCCGGGAATAGCCGGATTGATGATGTTCACCCGATTTTCGAAGAAGTATTCATGGATTTCGCGTTGGCCGCTGGCGGCTTATATCGGAATTTCGGCTGGTCTCGCCATTCCGCTTGAAATGTCGGCGCGAGTGAACCGTCAATTGTATGCCTCGATGGCCAACATCTCCTGGGATAATTTCTGGGGACCGGGATTCCTTAATACTACGGCGGGATTCTCTGATATCATCGTGCTCGTTGGCGCCCTGGCGGGGCTTATCTATTTCTTCTTTTCTAAAGCTCACACCGGGACATTCGGCGCTATAGCCAAGTTAGGACTCTGGATCCTTATGATTGGCTTCGGTACGTCGTTTGGATTTACCGTCATGGCCCGAATTTCCCTCTTTATCAATCGCATCCAGTCTATGGAGACCTGGCGAGTTGCATCCTTCAACACTGCCAACGAGCATTATAGCATGATCTTTCCTCTGGCGTTTTACGGGATACTCCTGCTGGTGCTGGCCTATGCCATCGTTCAATTCATCAAGTTCATGAAGGAGCGAGCCTCCGCCGCGTAGCCTCCTGATTCCATTGCATCTTTGCGCCCCGCAGATTTTTTTCTTCGGGGCGTTTTTTTTGTTGACGATTATTTGAAATTGTCGTGACATGTCAGACGTACAAGGATGTAGTACGGCGGCCAGGGATTCGGCCTTTTTTTATTGGTATCCACATCTCGCACGGCTCTCTTGTGAAATCCAGTCAAAGGCCGCCATTCAAGTTCGCAACTCGTAAAGAATGACACGAGGCGAATCTTCTAAGATATTGCAGTGCAGACAGTTAACATTGAATGCACCACGAGGTGTAACTTGCTTATTAGCAAACAGATACAATCGTATTCCAATTGTCCCCTTTTTAAGATGGTGTCAATCTTATGATTACATAGAAAAAAAATAAAAAAATGTGACAATTGCTATTGACATACAGGCAAAGTTTTCCTAACCTCGCAAATGGTTCTTGGAGGAACTGGCATTTCGAGTGTAACTGATTGTTGTCGAAAGGGTAGCAACCGCATGACACACGGAAAGTGAGGAAGGTGAATGGCTCGGTTATTCCGATCAACGCCGACTGCGGAAGTCACAGAAGGAAAGTTTCAAGCGACCCCGGAGAACGAGAAGAAGGGAAAGCTCTCGACTGCCGAGGCACGGCGCGAATATCAGCGCCGGTATTATCAAATGCACAAGGAGAAGGCCAAGGAGTATCAGCGTCAGTATAACCTGACGCACAAGAAGAAACTCCGGGCTGGCCGGGGCGGCAAGGGAATGTCATCCGGGCGTGATCCGGTGCGTTCCACGTTCAACACAGCGGATATTATGCATTCCCCAGTGGAAAAAACAGTTCGCATTCTTGAGAAAATCATCAAGGGTGAGCGATTTTTCACGATGTAAGTTGTTCAACGACTTACAGGTGAGGCGGCGAGTGATTCAGACACGACATTCGCCGCCTTTTCTATTGCCATCCCCTCGTGGCTTTCATAGATTCCCCTAATCGTGAAAACTGGAACAAAGATTCGCGTAACCAAGGATAACAATATGACTGCCACAAAGACTCCCATTCCTGCTAAAAAGACTGTCGAAAAAGAACGAGTTCCCCGCAAAGCCAAAGCCGCCTTAACGGCCGCTCGCACCCAATCCTACACCGGTAAATATTACTATTTCTTTGGACAAGGAAAGGCCGATGGGACCGCTGAAATGCGTGATCTTCTCGGAGGCAAAGGCGCCAATCTCGCTGAGATGACTCGCGCCGGTATTCCTGTTCCGGCCGGATTCACTATGACCACTGAAGTGTGCCGTATCTTTTATGACGCCGGCATGACTATCCCCAAAAGCATCGACGCCGAACTTCCCAAACAGATTGAAATGATTGAAAAGGCCACCGGCAAAAAATTCGGTGATCCGCATAATCCTCTTCTTGTGTCAGTTCGATCCGGATCGAAACATTCAATGCCGGGAATGATGGACACAATCCTGAACCTTGGGCTCAACGACGAAACCGTCAACGGCCTCTCTGAAAAGACCGGCAATCCTCGCTTTGCCTTAGATAACTATCGCCGGTTCATCGCAATGTTCGGCGCGGTGGTGTTTGGCATCGACAAAGAACTCTTTGAAGAAGTCATAACCAAGAAGAAGCAGGAACGTCGCGTCAAGCAGGACAGTTCGCTTCAGGCCGCCGACCTCAAGGAAATTGTCAAAAGATTCAAGCAGATCGTGAAGCGCAAATCGGGCGAGGATTTCCCTGAGGATCCTATGGCTCAGCTTCGCGTCGCACGGGATGCGGTGTTCCGTAGCTGGAACAATCCCCGCGCCATCTCCTATCGCCATATCTATCACATTCCGTCAGATCTCGGCACTGCCTGCAACATTCAGGCGATGGTTTTTGGAAATATGGGAAATACTTCGGCAACGGGTGTCGGCTTTACCCGCAACCCCGCCACAGGCGCCAAAGAGTTCTTTGGCGAATATCTTATCAACGCTCAGGGTGAAGATGTTGTAGCTGGCACTCGCACCCCTCAACCGATTTCACACATGGCCGACGAGATGCCCTCGGCATACAAACAGCTCAAGGAGATTACTGCCCGGCTGGAAAAGCACTACCGCTTTGTGCAGGATTTCGAGTTCACCGTCGAGGATGGCAAGCTCTACATGCTCCAGACCCGCAACGGCAAGCTCACCACTCAGGCGGCTATTCATATAACGGTCGACTTTGTGAAAGAGAAACTGATCACGAAAGAAGAAGGCCTGCTTCGTATTGAACCATCGGCACTCGACCAGCTTTTGCATCCGACTCTTGATCCGAATGCCAGATACGAATCTTTTGCCAAAGGATTGCCCGCCTCGCCGGGGGCCGCCTCGGGTAAAGTCTATTTCACTGCCGAGGATGCTGTCAAGCACGGCGTCAAACAGCAGGTAATTTTGGTTCGCGAAGAAACCAACCCCGACGATATCGACGGCATGAAAGTGGCGCAGGGGATTTTGACCGCTCGTGGCGGCATGACCTCACACGCCGCTGTTGTGGCACGTCAGATGGGAAAATGTTGTATCGCCGGAGCCGAAGCGATTCGCGTCAATTTCGCGAAAAAGCAGTTCCAGGTCGGAAAACTGATTATTAAAGAAGGAGACGTCATCACCCTCAACGGCTCTACCGGTGAAGTGATTATGGGGGAAGTGCCGCGCATTGAGCCGCAGTTGTCTGGTGAATTCTCCGAATTCATGAGTTGGGCAGACAGTATCCGCACGCTCAAAGTCCGCGCTAATGCCGACACGCCCAAAGACGCCGCGCAGGCGATTGAGTTTGGCGCCGAGGGGATAGGCCTCTACAGGACAGAATATTTTTATATGAACCGCAAG
>JBBTMW010000046.1:0-10716 GCA_038067995.1 Candidatus Zixiibacteriota bacterium | reverse complement strand
CGCATCGACATGACGCCGATGGTGGATATCGCTTTTCTCCTGCTCATCTTTTATATGGCCACGACCCAGTTCAAACCGCCGGAAGCCCGTGCGGTTGAATTGCCGCAGTCGCATTCCCAGATTGAACTGCCGGATAAGGATATTATCAATATCACTGTCACCAAATTCGACTCGCTCTATGTCGACTATCTTGAGAAGGCCGAGATCGATATCGAAGGACAGGCGGTGCTCACGACAGTGCGACGAGTTCTCACAGTCGATAAATACAACGTTGCCGGTGAGATTAACCGCGCCCGCGGTAAGAGTATCAAGGCCCTGATTGTTATCAAGGCCGACAAGAAAGCCAGTTTTGGCATAATGAAAGATCTGATGGATTCCATGCAGGAAAACCATCTCGAACGGTTCCTTATTATCACTGATAAGGAAGTAGATGCAAAAGCATAAGCGATTTGGTTCGCCTGGAAGGAGCGTGAGGACACATGGCCGGTGAAGTAGCCGAACGGGCCGCGAAAGGACCGAAAAAAGGCCTCCGTCGTCCCAAACGACGCCTCGCAATTCGTATTGATATGACCCCTATGGTCGACATCGCATTCCTTCTGCTCATTTTCTACATGGTGTCGACAGTTTTTTCTATGCCGCAGGCGATGGAAATAAACCTCCCGCCCAAGGATCAGGAAATAGAGCTTGAGGTAAAAGAGTCAAATCTCATCACAATTCGCGTCGACGCGGAAAGCCGCTTCTGGTGGAATTTGAAGACCGCAACACCTGACAATCTGCCGCTTGTGCTTCCGTCTTCGAAGAACAAACCGGATTCAGTCGACTATGAGTTCAATGCCGATACGCTGAGGAATCTGTTGGTTACGCAGAATAAAGACAACAGCAAGCTGAACACTCTTATTTTGCTGAACAAAGGCGCCAAGTATTCGGATATGGTCAACATTCTTGACGAAATCGACGTCATCGAACGTTCATGGAACGACTTCACCGCCCGTCAGAAAGGCGTCAAGGTCGACCAGCTCTCGAAAGAGGACAAGTTCTCGTATCGTTATGCTATCGGTGACTGGGAACCTCGTGACGATAAAATCATAGAAGAAGCGGTAGCGCAGGCGAAATTGCGAGGTCAGTTATAATGTCAAAAGCAAATGTCCTGTATTCACCGTACGGCGCTTATGAGCAGAAGGCGAAGTATCAGAAAAACTTTCTGACGTCCAATCTTATTGTCACGTCGTTTGTTATTCTGATAATTCTCGTCGGCTGGATCATTTCGGTCATCAATGAAAACGAAGGGGCCGATGCCCCTGCAATTGTCATCAGAACAATCGCCGATCTTGGTCCGCCTCCGAGCGTTGCCAAAAAGCCGCCGCAGGTGCAGGTACAACAACCCAATATTGCCGCTCCCAAAGTTGGTATTCCCAAGCCGGTTGCCGATGACGAAGTGGTCGATGAAGACGTTGTGCTTGCCACCCGTGATGAGCTGGCCGATATCCAGGCTCCCGATATTTCGTCGGGCAGTGATGTGGTCGTTGATATTGGCGACGAAGACTACATGCCATCCCCTGATGAGTTTCAAAAGGTCGAAATTCAGCCGGATTTCATCAGTAGGAAGCAACCCGAATATCCGCGGCTTGCCAAGCAGGCGGGATTATCCGGTAAAGTCTGGGTAAAGGCATTGGTGGATAAAGAAGGGAATGTCGTCAAGGCAATCGTTGGCAAAACCTCCGGTGTTCAATCCCTTGATGACGCGGCAGTAGCGGCGGCATTTGAGAACAAGTTCAAACCGGGAATCCAGAATGGACGCCCTGTGAATTGTTGGGTCACCTACCCCGTTGAATTCACGTTTACGAAGTAATTTGTGTTCGATTATATAGGTGTATGTCGTGTAATGCGGCATGCACTTTTTTTATGAGAGATTAGTTGAGTAGGTCGGAACCCCTGTGGTTCCGATGGCTTGACCTTCGGTAGATGTAGGTCGGTGTTCCGAGTGAGTCCGCCACGGTGGACGAGCGAGAAACCCGACAAATTTCCGGTCCCGAGCAAAGATGTCGGGTTTCTCCCTCCCGCTTAGCGCGGGATGTCGGAACGCCGACCTACTTCGGACTCAGGGGCACGGGGTGCCTGACCTGTTCGAAAAAAGAGGAGGATATCATGTTGTCTTTCATATCTATTATCGTTGTGTCTATTCTTTCCCTAATCAGCATCACTCCATCTTCATTCGCAGGGGAGACGGAAAAGGACGATTCCACCCTTGCGGCCGAGAAGCAGGAGAAGTCAAAACAGAAAGAGGCCAAGGTGAAGGCCGACTCGATTGACTGTCCGGAATACTCCAGCCCAGGTCCCGATGAGTTTGTAGCTTGTGAAAAGCAACCCGAAATGATTTCGCGACAACATCCTGAATATCCGAGGGCGGCAAAAGAAGCCGGTTTAACCGGAAAAGTCTGGATCAAGTGCCTCGTCAACGTAGATGGAAAGGTGCTTTGTGTGCAAGTTGGAAAGTCGACTGGTCACCCCGAGTTGGATCAGGCAGCTGTCAATGCGGCATGGAAGAACCGTTTCAAACCAGCCATACAAAATGGCAGACCCGTCCGTATGTGGGTAACATATCCGGTTGAATTCACACTGACGAGGTAATCTCATAACAAAAAAGGCCGCAACAGCGGCCTTCTCTCATAACATTTGTTGGCATCTCACGGGCAGGCTGGCGGTAGCGGGCCGCCGGAGAAAAGGTAGGCGACCAGATAGGTCAAGTCGACAACGTTGGTTGTGCCACTACCGTTCACATCCCCTTCGAGTAAACAAGGGGGAGGCGCTCCAACCGAGAAGAGATATGCGACCAAGTAAGTAAGATCCACGACATTGACAGCATCCAGCAGGTCCCCATTCACGTTGCCGCGCGTACCAATGCAACACGATCCGTTGAGTTGCACTCCGCCTTGAAGCGTGTCAGGATAGACTGAGACGCAAGCATCGGTAATGCTTGGCTCTTTTCCGTCAGTAGTGGGAATCAAACGCACAGCATTAAATGGATTGGTCACACCGGGTGGAACGGTGAAGTAGACTTTCATAACCGGTCCACTTCCTGGAGCAAGGTCGGGCGCTGTCTCATTGGTGGAACTTGTCATTTTGCGGCAAATTTCATAGCCGCCCGGGTTGTATGTCAGCCACTGGCCCGATTGAAAATAACTTATGCGGGTTCCCTGCACAGAGACCGAATCAAATGTCATCCCGAATGTGCTGTCCCACGACACCGGTACGGTGATAGACCGAACGGGATGGCTGTTGCTGAGACTGACTGTCAGTTCAACAACCCCTCCAGAATTCGAAATTGAATCAGTGCTCACCCACATCGTGTCGTAGAGTACCGCTTCATATTCGCGCGTCACTATCAACTTGCCATCCATGTTGGTGGCATAGAATAATCCATTGTTGGTGAAGGGATACGCCCCCCATGCCCCCATAGCATCGGCGGGGTTTTCTGTTCCCCATGTGTCATAGCGCGCCATTTCAACGGGATTGCTCGGATCGTTTACGTCAACAACATACAGTCCCGATTCGTAGTGCGACAAGTAGAGGCGATCCCCTTTCCAATAGACATTATGAGCGAAATTGTTGAGTCCAAGCCACTGGCCAACTTGCGTTACCGAACCATAGTTTGAGATGTCCCATATCTTGACCGTCTTGCCCACCGTTTCTTCGGTTGTCGCGGCGTAATTGCGATTATCGCTTGGCCAGATATTGTGAACATAGCCCGAGGATGGGATGGTCACTCTTTGAATAAGCGTCGGAGCAAGTTTGTTGGCGGTGTTGTAGACCGAGAACGAGGGGCTCCATCCTTCAGCTATCCAAACAGTATCATTATTCGCCTGACAATCGTGGATTCCTCCCGCGGGTCCAAAACTGGCGACGTAAGCAGGCGTGGCCGGATTCGCGAGGTTATGAATCCGAAGAGCGTTGTTAGCAACCGAGTTCCCTTCCAGATAGGCATAGCCTTTGACAGTATCAATCGACAGAGAGTGCGAGGTAACAAGCGACGCGCCGTCGATTGGAAAAGTCCCGGCGAGGCTGATGCTCGACGGCAAATTGGTCATGTTTATCACCATCAGTCCGGCGTTGGTTCCAGTGCATTCTGAGACAGCGTAGGCGTAGGTGCTGTAAGCTCGCATTTCACGCCAGTAGTACGGAGAACAGCCGGCCTGTGGGCCGGGAATAGTACCCACAATCTGTTTCGTGGCGGTGTTGACTACCGCAATCCCTGCGTAGACCCCCATCAGGGCATACTCGGTGCCGCTGGGGGAATGATATCCCCACCCCCCCGATCCGCCTCGTCCGCCAGTTGTCGCGAACTGGTAGCTCTGGTCGAAGCAGAGTTCGTGGATGGAATCTCCGGAATGGTACAGATTGGCGGTGATCTCAGCCGTGGCCAGTGGGGCTATCAATGCCACTGTCGTGGCAACGGCGGCCAGCGTGCGGAAAAATAGGCGGTTTTGTCCCATCGACTCCTCTGTCGCAAAAAGGGTTTTGGATTGTCCGGGTTTGAAAAAAGGCAAGGACTACACTTCTCGGCTTAAACATAGTGATTTTGTCCTATTTGTCAATAGGTAAAGGGGTTACGGGGCAATCAGGGAGGCGTCAGTCAGCTATGTGATAGCGGAGTCAGGAAAATTTTGTGTCGGGGGCTTGACAACTGAACATATGTTCAGTAGTTTGCGTTTACTCCGATACAGAAAGACAAAGGACAAGGAGACCTCAGGATGTCACAGCTTTCCCCATTTCCACAAGGCGGGAGCCACGCGCCCCATCCCACTCAGCTCTTCGATACGCACATGCCTATCACCTTCGATCCGGCCGAATTTCTGGCTGGCGACGGGGAAATAAGCAAAGCACTGACAGAGGATGTCAGTCCAGTGCAGTACCCTTGTTTCAATGCCGGCACCTGTCCTGACTGCGGGGCGGGGATGGTCCGGCTGGGAGTTTGTTATTCCTGCCCCTGTTGCGGATTTGGCGGTTGCGCGGCCTGAGGGAGAGAGAGGATGAAGATGATGGTTGATGCAAAGAGAGCAGGTCAAATCGCTGGCGTGTCGCATCGAGCGGAGTCGAGATGCTCATTCTTTGTAGGTCGGCGTTCCGAGGCCCCGCGTTGGGCGGGGACGAGAAACCCGACATCTTGTAACCATTCTCCTTTTCGCGTCTCAAGAACAAATTGTCGGGTTTCTCTTTCCGCCATGGGCGGAATTCGGAACCCGACCTACCTGAAGATTAGTGTGCAGTCGGTAACCGGAGGGCTTACGATATGATGATCAAAGATTTAGTGCGATACGAAATTCCGGAACAGGTGCTCGAAGTTTGGCAAGACGTTTTGGGGCCGCGTCTTCTTCCGGTGCAAAGCAAGGCCATTCGCCGGGGGATTCTCGGTGAGAATTTTCGCGACGACCGTCCGCTCGACAACATGATCATCTCCGCTCCCACCGGAAGCGGCAAATCGTTCTGCGCCGAACTGGCGGTGGCGCGGACGCTGATGTCGCGTCGCCGGTCGGTCATGCTCTGCCCGCTAAAATCTCTCGCCGAGCAAAAACATAAACAATTCCAGGCGACCTTTGGACGGCTCGGCGTGCGCTGTATCATCGCGACCGGTGACCACCCCGAAAACGATCAGGCTCTGGCGCGGGGAGACTATCAGATTGCCGTTGCGATTTATGAGAAATTCGACCTTCTGCTGGCTCATTCTCTTGACGCTCTCGGTAATATCGGGCTGGTGGTCGTCGACGAAATACAGACTATCAGCGATCCGGGGCGGGGGGCAATTCTCGAACGATTGCTCACACGCATCCGCGCTTCGGTCTATACCCCTCGCATCATCGCATTATCGGCGGTTCTTGGGGAACATGGGAAATCGGTTACCGCTCTTGCAGAGTGGTTGCAGGCGGTGGTTATCGAAGAAACAACTCGTCCGGTCGACCTCCTGCGAGGCGTTGCCGCCGATGGCTCCTATCGATATCGGTCATTCAACAGCGGCCTCGATGGAAGCGATATATTCGCGCGAGAATCCTCGGCCGACGATCAATTTGATTCCTTTGTCGAGCAGATTCGCAGTGAACCAGGCTCGGCGATGGTCTTCCTGAAATCTCGTCTCGCAACAGTTGATCGCGCTATGCGGCTGGCCTCGCGTGTTAACTGGGAACCAGCCACCGAGGCCATGGATGCGCTTAGCGACGAAGAGCCGTCATTTCTCAATCGCACCCTTCGTCAGCTCCTCTCACGCGGGGTGGCCTTTCATAATTCGGATTTGTCAGCATCACAGCGCCGCATCGTCGAGGAGGCCTTCGCCTCCCGAAAAGTGAAAGTTCTTTTTTCTACCACGACATTGGCAATGGGAGTCAATCTTTCGGCCGACACGGTTTATCTCGAAACGGTGAAATATGCCGGGCCGAATTACGACGGACGCCCCTCGCTGGTTCCTGTCACACGCGCCGAGTTTGATAATATGACCGGACGGGCCGGACGGTTGTCGTCGGTTGCCGAGGCTCGCCCCGGACGGGCGGTGGTGATGGCCGGTAACAATTTTGAGCGAGAGATACTCTGGCAGACCTATATCAGTTCGGAAAGAGATGAACCGCTGGTCTCGTCGTTTGATTCCCTTCCTCTCGAAGACTGGGTGCTCCATATGATCACATCGGGTCTTGCACATGATGAATCCTCGCTGGTGCGGGTCTGCAAATGCACCCTGTGGGCGGGGCTTGGGAATCCCGTTCCGGTCGAAAAGATTCGCGCGGCGACAGAGCGACTACTTGCGCTGAACTATCTCCGTTCGGATGAAAATAGCGTGCTTTCGGTTTCACCGGTTGGGCGTGGTGTGGCGTGCAGTGGTCTTGCGGTGAGCGATGGATCGTTCTACCTCTCGCGGGTCGGTGTCTCAGGGCTTTCAAGCGACACCGAATGGCTGGCGCTTGTGCTGGGTCGTCCGGGATGGACGCCGCCGCCCCTTTTCCTTACCCACCATGAACGAAAATCAGCGGCGCCACTGCGTATGGTTGTCTCGAATGGAGAGTGCAGTCGTCTGGCTCTGGCGATGATTGTTCCCGACAGCGAACGGGCCGAGACGCCATCCTATCGCTCCCTGGCGGCATTGAAAGGGATTTTGCTTTTCGCCGATTGGCAGAGCGGGATGGGGGCGCAGGAACTCGAGGAAAAATATCAGGTGCATGTGGGGCAGATTATGTCGATGGCCGATGAAGCGGCCCATCAGGTATCGGCTCTTTGCACCCTGATGGCCGCCATGGATCGCAACACCCCGCATGCCGTCCCTCTTTCTGCGCTTGCGTCTTCACTCAAGAGTGGCCTGCCGACAAAAGCACGCGAACTCCATGAATTGTGCGACGGCGCTCTCACTCGCGGTGACATTATGGCTCTTTTAGCGGAGGGAATAGACAGCGTCGACGCTTTCGCCTCTCTCACCCCGGAGCGGATCAATCACTTTTTTTCATCCGAGCGAAAACGAAAACAACTCACTCAATTACATACCGATTTACTTAAGGAGGATTGTATGCGTCCCTTTGCGACAGCGGAACAACCGCTGAGTTCAGTTCGTGCGGCTATTCCGGCTCTGCCGGATACGCTTGAGATCGACGGCTCTTTCGAGCGGGATCGATTTCTGGTCAAAATCAACGGCATGCCGGTCAGGCTTACGGCGAAATCGTTCAAGTATCTCACCAAACTGGCGCATGCCCGACTGGCGTCGTCACAAGGATGGCTTTACAAGGACGACATCGAAATCGGCTTCAACCAGGCGCGCTATTTGTATCGTATGAAAGGAGAACTGCACGGCGACATCGCCTCATCGTGGCAGGTCTTTGAAAACAACCGGCTCGGCTATTATCGTCTGGCGCTCGATCCGATGAGGGTGCGGGTCAACTATGCCAATCTGCGAAATCACCACGATTTCGAGATCCGCAAAATCGCTGAGAGTGGCGCCGGTCCAACCGTGAATTGAGTGTAGTCTTCGTAGGTCGGCGTTCCGACAGAGATGAGCAAAGCGAATCGATGGAGAAACCCGACATACTTTGCTGATTTGCTTGAGAAGAAAGGAATGATATGTCAGAGATTTCACCACAGGCCGCAGGGCAATCCCTGCAAACATTGCTGGCGGAGGCCTTCGATGGTACTCCAACAGATGGAACCAGCTGGTTCACCGAATCAAAGAAGGGGCAGGGATTGTTTGGGGCGGTGGAAGGACTTACGGCGTCGCAAGCGTCTAAGCAACCGGTCTCCGGTCATGCCAGCATCGCCGCCCACCTTGAACATCTGCGGTATAGTCTCTCGCTCGCCAATCGCTGGTCGAAGGGGGAGGAACCGTATGGGAATGCCGACTGGTCGACAGCATGGAAGAAAAACACCGTGAGCGACAACGAATGGAAGCAATTACTCTCTGATCTCCGCAAGGAATACTTAAACTGGAAAACCGCGCTGGCGGCAGATTCCCGATGGACAGGGGATGAGCTGACAGGGAAGATGGCGTTAGTGGTCCATGTCGCCTACCATCTTGGGGCAATCCGGCACATGGTACTGCATATCCGGTAATCAAGAGTGCAAATTGAAACAGAATCGCGCGGGTTTAAGTAAAAGCCCGCGCTTTTTTGTAGTTGGCGGACTCAAAGATGATGAGATGCCCAATTCCCTTGTCGTTCATTGAGATAGGCCGCACTTGATTTCTGACTCTCTATGATTCAGCTTATATCTTCCAAGCCGATACTATGAAAGAACAGAGATCCCAAGTATGATAATTAAGGCCCCCGGACAACTCGAGCTGGTCGTAAGCGACAAGCAGGAAACCTATCCTGTCTTGCCGCTCCGCACCGCTGTACTCTTTCCGGGACTCCTTGTCAGTCTCCAGATTACCCGCGAGGAAAATGCCCGGGTCATCAAATCCTGCCATGCTTCAAAGAAGAACATTGTCGCCGCATATTCTCCAAGCATGCCCCACGAGGTCGACACGCCGGTCAGTCAGGTCGGAGTGCTCGCCCGGCTTCATGATGTCAGGCAGGGAGCGGGAGATACCTTGCTTGTCACCCTTGAAGGAATCAAACGGGTGGCAATTGAGGAGCTTACCACCAAGGACCGCGCACTCTACGGCGCGGTGGATGAATGCGCAGTGAAACCCCACGATGTCGGCGATATCGCCATGAAAGTCTCGGCGATCATCGAAACGGTGAATGAAATTTCCCGGATCGATCCGACCTATGCCCCGGAGCAGAGTCAGGTGTTGGCACGTCTGGTGCAGGAACCTTCATTGCTGGCTGACAAAACCGCCTATACTTTTCACCTCCCCCTTTCCGCAAAACAAGAAATTCTCGAAACGGTAGACCTCTCGTCACGTCTTGACCGCCTGCTTGACCACTTGAAAATCGAACTGAATCAGGCCGCGACCCTTCATTCTATCAACGCCAAAGTGCGCGAGACAATTGCCGAAGATCAGAAGAAATATTTCCTCCGCCAGCAGTTGCATGAGATTCGCCGCCAGCTTGGGGACGATTTCACCGAGGAGAGGGAAGTCGCCCTCCTCCGCAAGCAACTGCGAGATACAAAGGCTCTTCCGAACGAGGCTCAGGCTCTTGCCACTATCGAGCTTGACCGCCTTGAGCATCTTTCCACCGCTTCTGCCGAATACGGCAACACCAAAAACTATCTCGACTGGCTACTCGCGGTTCCCTGGGGAAAATATCAACCGGAATCATATGAGATCAAGGATGCCCAGCGCATCCTTAATAACGAGTATTTCGGCCCGCAAAATCTAAAAGAGCAGATTCTACAAAGGCTGTCAGTGCGCAAGTTGTTGGGAGGAGTCAACGAGGGGCCGACGCTCTGCCTCATTGGCGCCCCCGGAACCGGCAAAGCCGCATTGGCGAAGGCTATCGCCAAGGCGATGAACAAAGACTTTATCCGCCTCTCGGTTGGTGGAATAGGCGACGTCGCCGATGTCACTGGCGAACCGCGCACCTTTTTAGGGGCGCTCCCCGGGAAAGTCATTCGAACAATCCGTGAAGCCGGTTCCTGCGATCCGGTCGTACTTATCGAGGACCTCGACCATTTCAACGTGCAAAATGATTCATCGGTCAACATGGCCTTGCTTGAGGCGATAGACACCCGCAAGAACAACCGTTTTCTCGACCGCTACCTGGGGATTCCGTTCGATCTCAGTAAGGTCTTCTTTATTTGTTCGGCGCGCTCGATGGAGGAACTGCCGGAACAATTCATTCCGCGCTTCGAGATTGTTGAGCTTCCAGGCTATATCGAGAAAGAAAAGATTGTCATCTCCCAGCGCTATATTATTCCGGAGTTGTTGAAAAAACATGGCATCACCCGCTCCGAGCTGAAGTTCTCCGACAAGGTGCTGACCAAGTTGATTACCGGCTACACCCAGGAATCCGGCCTGCTTGCCTTTTCCCAGCAGATAGAAAAGATCTGCCGCAAAATCGCCCTTGAGAAAGCCGAAAAACGACGTTCATCATGGACAATCAACGAGAAGAATCTCGAAAGTTATCTTGGTCTGCCGGATTTCTTCCCCGAAAAAATGGAAACCAAAGCCGAGATAGGCATTGCCGCCGGACTGGCCTGGACCGGGGCAGGTGGGGAATTGATGTTTATCGAGGGGCTCAAGATGAAAGGGGACGGGAAGATCATCACCACCGGTTCCCTTGGAGAGGTTATGCGCGAGTCGATTCAGGC
>JBBTMW010000045.1:0-7965 GCA_038067995.1 Candidatus Zixiibacteriota bacterium | reverse complement strand
TTGGGGTCTGGCGATCGAGCCATCGACAGCGTGCCATCGATATGGGGATTGGCGTTGAATTCGGCTTTGAGGCGATACGCCGCTCCACCCATGCCAGTCCCCTGTGGGTCGCCGCCCTGAATCATGAAGTTATCCATGATGCGGTGAAAAATGGTTCCGGCATAGAAGCCGTCTTTGGAGCGAGCCAGAAATGAATCGGCATGAATCGGCGCAACATCGCGGTAAAGCTCAAGGGTCATCTTGCCAAAATCGGTTTCGATGGTCACGAAGTGATTGTCTTTGTTGCGAACGGCAAATCGCTTGGCGGCGGGATCATCCGCCGGAGCTGTCTGCTGGCCTTGCTGGATCACCTGTCCTACTTTCTTTTCTGCGGAACCCTGAGTTTTTTCGTCTGAGGCGCTACAACCTGTCGGGATGATTCCCGCCATGAGGAGAAACGCCGATATCACTGAGAGGGTTGTACGAGGTCGCATCTTATTTCCTTTCTATAAGTTATGAAGTTTTCAATATATTCACCCCGTCCTGTCGAGTCAATAAATCTTGCACACCCCGTGTCGCCGCCGGTTCCCTTTCAAGGCGTTATTTTTTAGCTCAAAACGCCATTTTTTTATTTGCACTTCAAAAAAACAAATTATCTTTGGGCTACACGGGAAAGGAGGTGGTCCTATTAAAACTAATGACCTTCGTGAGGTGACTGAAGTCTAAGGTCACCCCCCTTACACTTCGTTGGGGTGTCTTAGACTAAACCCAACAGTTTACCTGACCTGGCAGAGTTCGTGAAACCTGCCAGGTTTTTTTATTGGAGCCTCAACGGTTTGTTCAGTTGGAAAACAAGAATGGCAGGTCTCTTCGTAGGTCGGCGTTCTGACCCCCGTGAAAACTGGGGGAAAAACCCGACATCAGTATTTCATAAGATGGATTCCCGCTCTGCGTCCCGCTTATTGGCGGGACTTGTCGGGAATGACATGGAAGGAGGAGACAAGGTCTTTGCTGGCCACAGCAATCTAATTGTCGGGTTTCTCATTCCGCCTTCGGCGAAATTCGGAACACCGACCTACCGAATTCAAAGAGCGCGGGTACGGGGTGAACCCGCGCTACGAGAATGATATCCTGACTTGGCAGAGTTCGTGAAACCTGCCAGGTTCTTTTTTATGGGGTGTGGGCATTAGACCGCCCCCGCCATTGGCGAATCGCCTGAGCGACGAGCTTCCCGCTTGGGGAGGTGTTTGTAGTTTCTCGAAGGTCGATCTGCTCGACGATCGTGTCCTGAGTTGAGCACCAAAAGACTATCCACGGAGTACGATATTCTACGATGATTGCTGGCAATTGAGGCGGATCCGTGTAGTAATGTATTGTATCCGCGGTGCCGTAAATTGCTCTCAAATCCGAAATACTCGATCCTATCCCAATCGAATCTCGAGTCTTGCCCGCATATGGAAACTGCTCCGTCGACAAGACGATCATCGCCACCGAAGATGTGTCATAAAACCTGCCAGTCCCCTTGGAGTCATACATGAAAATGACCACACCCTGACTGAGCTCATAATCTGCAATCAACGCTCCCGGAATCGTTGCGATAGCATCTGGCAGACCGATTAACGCCTTCACCGTTTTGTAATTGTCGGTGAGCCGAACATACTGCCCCTGACCGTCATCACCTGGAATTATGGTGTTGGCGCGAAGAACAACATCAACAGTGTCGACGCCAAGCGGCGCCAGAGCACGAATGACAGCGTGACCTTTTGGGCCATTGAAAGTATAGCGTAGCCTCGCAAGCCCGGCCGCGCCGGTGAAGACAGAATCACTCTGAAGGGCGCTGTCACCCTCAAGAATCTGCAATTGAATCCATTGATTCAATATGACAGTGCTATTGGCGTCCACAATACGGAGACTCGTAGCCGGATAGGTGCTGTCGCTTCCCATGACCGCGTGATAGTAGAGGCCGTTGACAGCTTCGATATTGACTGCTTTGGCTGGGGGTGGCTCAGGAGGCGGTGGGTCGGTTGGTTTCTTTTTGCATCCGTATGCGACGAGGAGGGTGACAACGACAACGGCCGAAATTGCCAAGGAGACAAATGAATGCAACGGTTTCTGTTCGTTTCCGATTTGAATGCTCATCAATACTTTCCGTTCTTTGGTTCGAAATCTTCAGGTAGGGCGAGTTTGTCTTCAGACCCGCCTCTTTGTCTGAATCACTGTTAACAATTGACGGGAACCCACCTGAAAGGTGGGCCACCCAGACGGCGGGTTCGAAGACGGACCCGCCCTACATCAATTCAAAGACGTTGGCAGACGAAGGCGTCTACCGATCACGTTGCCAATATATCACCATTGCCGTTTACGGCCGGAAGAAATATTTCAACCCCATGCCGACATTCAGATATTTCGGCCGGTCGTTCGTCCCGACAAATTGGTAGCTGTTCACCGATGCCAGTGTCACAAACGACCGCCCGCCTTCGCCTGAAAATATCTTCACGTCTCCGCCAAAATCGAGGCTGAGGGCGAAGGTCGCCACATTGGTGGACTTATGTCCTCGAGCCGTGATTGAGGTCAGACCTGGCTGAATCCCAAAACCGAAATAAGGAGATATCGATTGCTTCGATAAATCGACCGGATAGTAGTGAAGGTAGATATCAAAATCCCATTGAGTCATATTGGCGTTGAGAGAGGGAAATAGAATCACGTCCACTTCCCCGCCATAAATCGTATCCTTGTACTTGATGTCCGTAAACCTAAAACCTACGCCCATTAAAAAGTTCGAGCGAAGGACCGCGTAGGATATTCCGAGATGAAAGGCATCTTCGTACAGGCTGTCTTCTTGTGCGACAAAATTGGTGTCCTGCAAAATTGGATCCCCGGCCAACCCCTCGTACTCTCCATGTGCCATCGACGTACCGCCGTAGATGTCGATCATATACCACCGTTTCGCCGTTCGCTCGATTCCGGCTGTAGAAGTTTCAGACAGAAGGGATACTAAGAAGACAAGAAGAACAAGACATAAGATGTCTGGAACAGTACGCAACTTCATGGCAAATCCTCACTTTCAACATGTGCCGTTACTGCTAATATCGCAGGAGTTTGGCGATTGTCAAATAGAGTCTCAAAACGCCCGTTGATTAGGGTCAAGGAGAGAAATACGCCGGATTCCTTATACTACAGCAAGCGACAAATCGGCCGAAAAAGGATATAGACCGGCCGATAACCATTGTCGCCGCAAAGGAGTGTTTATATGAATTCGGTACGATTTGTAATACTGGGAGCAGGTGTCATGGGGCAGGGATTGGCCGAGGCTATCGCTCAATCCGGCTATGAACTCTATCTCGTTGACCGCACCCCCGAACGGGCCCAGCACGGCCACCTCCAAATAGGCCTTGCCCTCGACCGCGAAATCGAGCGCTGGGGACTGACCAAGGGTGAGAAGAAGGCAATTCTGGCACGCATCCTTCCGACCGATGAATTGAACGTCGTTCGTGACGCTGAGATCATATTCGAAGCCGTTCCTGAAGAGCTGAAAGCAAAACGGGAAGTGCTGTCGCGCATAGACTTTCTCTGTAAGACCGACGCCGTAATCGTCACCAATACCGCCACGCTCTCAATCACCGAGCTATCGTCGTCGATGACCCACCCCGGACGATTGATAGGGATGCATTTTCTCAATCCGGTGGCGCGAGTTCCTCTGGTGGAAATCATCAAGGGGATGAAAACCGACCGTGCCACATTCAACAAAGCGGTTTCGACTGCAGAGATGCTCGGCAAGAAGTGGATTACCGTTAACGAAAGCCCCGGCTATGTAACAACGCGTGTCGTGGTGCCGATGATAAACGAAGCAATCAATGTCCTGATGGAAGGGGTGGCGAGCGCCGAAGATATCGACGACGCCATGAAACTTGGCTTTGGTTTTAACACCGGCCCCCTTACATTGGCCGACATGACCGGTCTCGACGTTATCCTCGCGTGGATGAACAATCTCCACAACGAGCGTTTCTCCCCCATCTATGCCCCCAGCCCCCTTCTGCGCAAGATGGTGCGTGCCGGACATCTCGGCGCAAAAACCGGCAAGGGGTTCTTTGACTATGACCGCGACGGCAACAAAGTGAAAAAAGACGAAACGTATATTGAGCAACAAATGGCCGAGTGGGGACAAGTATGAAGATTCTCGTAATAAACTGCGGATCATCGTCGGTGAAATATCAGTTCATCGACACCGCAACCGAATTGTCCCTCGCCCGCGGCATGGTCTCGCGAATCGGCATGGCCGGATCGGTGCTCGAGCATAAGCCGCACGACCGTCCGGTTGTCAAACTCGGAATGGACATTCTCGACCACATCGTCGCGGTGGAGGCCGTTGTGTCTATCCTGATGTCGGCCAACCACGGCGTCATCAAGGATAAATCTGAAATCGAGGCGGTGGGGCATCGTGTGGCACACGGCGGCGCGCATTTCACCGATGCCGCGATGATAACTCCGGCGGTCATGACCGAGCTTCGCGATCTCATCGAACTTGCACCCCTCCACAATCCGCACAATATCCGCGGCGTAAATGCCTGCAATAAAACACTTCCCGGACTACCGCAAGTTGCAGTGTTCGATACGTCATTCCATCATACCATTCCGCCCCACGCCTATCTCTACGGCCTCCCCTATGTCATGTACAAGCGGTATGGCATCCGGCGCTATGGTTTCCACGGCACATCGCACAAATACGTCTGCGAACGAGCCTCGGCGATACTTGGGAAACCGGTCGACCAGATGAAAGTAATAACATGCCACCTCGGCAACGGCGCCTCGATGACCGCCATCGACCGGGGCGTCTCGGTTGATACATCAATGGGATTCACTCCCCTCGAAGGATTGCTGATGGGAACGCGTTCCGGCGACATGGACCCGGCTATCATTCTGCATATCATGGCTCGCGAAGAACTATCGCTCCATGAGGCCAACACCCTGCTCAACAAGCATTCCGGTTTGATGGGGATATCGGGGGTGTCGTCTGATATGCGTGAAATCATTGAGGCCGCCAACAGCGGCAACCACATGGCCCAGCTTGCACTTGATGTCTACTGCTATCGCATTCGAAAATATATTGGCTCGTACGCCGCCGTGATGAATGGTCTCGATGCCCTCGTGTTTACGGCCGGTGTTGGAGAAAACTCTGTCGAGGTGCGACGGCTGTCGTGCAACAACCTTGAATTTCTTGGCATTGAACTCGATGAAAATAAAAATCAATCGGCTAAGGCGCGCGAGACGGTTATTTCTTCGGCGAAAAGCAAAGTGAATGTGCTCTGCATCCCAACCAATGAGGAGCTTGTCATCGCCCGTGACACCGAGCGGATTATTCAATCCATGACCGGTTCGCCTTCTTTGGCGGAGGCGAGGGTCTGAGTTGGCCGAACCCCTGCGGTTTTGACTCTTGTGTAAGGAGTGCAGAGAGGTAGGTCGGCGTTCCGAAATCCGCCGAAGGCGGGTAGAGAAACCCGACATTCTATTATATCCACAGGAACCCACCTGAAAGGTGGGCCACCCTGCCGTGTTGATTGTGTGTTAGGACTACTTCGTGGTCAAGCCCAATAGGATGCGCCACGGGTCAGTCGCCACAAGTGAATCCAATCAATGACCGAGATACTGAATCAAAACTGCAAGCAATCTGTGAGGACATAATCGGATCGTCAAAATAAACCCAGTGTTCTTCGACCGGCAAGTCTCTATTGTCAAACCAAATTCGTTTGGGCGAACCCATGATCTCCGCTACTATTTGGTGAGACATCCCTATTTCCAGCCTGCGACAATTGTTTTGGGCTATAATACATTCTCGATCCTGATCCTGCCAGAAGAGATAGGAGATGAATAGAGCCACTGGGACAGAAAGAGCAGTGGTCCCCCAGCGAGTCAACCGCCGTCCCCTCAAATTTCGCCGGGCACCTATGTATACAACGATGCCAAAAAGTACGGAAGCAAGTAGAATGAATAAGGTGCGTGGAGTGACATCAGATTCAGGATTAGCGCCAGCCGCCCAAGCGATGGACATGATCAAAATGAGAGAAACTAGGAACAGGATCGCATTTATTCGATCAGCCTTCATGAGACTTTCTCGCTAAGGTCATCAATCCAATCCACCTACAAATTCTTGATAATATTCGTCGCGAACTCCGATGTCCCCACCTTCGTCGCTCCGGACATCTGGCGCTCCAGATCATAGGTGACGGTTTTCAGGGTAATGGTCTTCTCCATCCCCTTCTCCACCATCTCACCCGCCTCAAACCATCCCATGTGGTCAAGCATCATCACCGCCGAAAGCATCAGCGAACCGGGGTTCGACATGTCCTTGTCGGCATACTTGGGAGCGGTGCCGTGGGTGGCCTCAAAGAGACCGACGAACGAACTGATATTCGCCCCCGGCGCCATTCCAAGGCCGCCGACCTGCGCGGCGCAGGCATCAGAGAGATAATCGCCATTGAGATTCGGCGTCGCAAAGACATCGTATTCTTCCGGTCGCAATAGTATTTGCTGGAAAACTGAATCGGCGATTCGATCTTTGATCACGATCTTCCCTTCGGGGGCTTTGCCTCCGTGTACTTTATCAATCTCATCTTCGGTAACGATGAACTGGCGGAACTCTTTTTTGGCGACTTCGTAGCCCCAGTCACGGAATGCACCCTCGGTGTATTTCATGATATTCCCTTTGTGGACAAGGGTCACCGATTTGCGCTTTTTCGCAATGGCGAATTCAATCGCCTTTCTCACGAGACGCTTCGAGCCAAAGACCGACATCGGCTTGACGCCAAGACCGGAATCGGGGCGGATATTGCATTTCATCTGCTTGTTGAGCCATGAGATGACTTTCTTGGCCTCGGCGCTTCCCTTTTTCCACTCGATACCAGCGTAGACATCCTCGGTGTTCTCACGGTAGATGACGACATTGAGTTTCTCAGGATACTTCACCGGCGAACCAACCCCGGGGAAATAGCGCACCGGACGAACACAGGCATAGAGATCAAGCTCCTGTCTCAGGGTGACATTGAGCGACCGGATTCCGCCGCCAATTGGAGTGGTCAGTGGCCCTTTGAGGGCGACGATATATTTCCTGATAGCATCCAGCGTTTCCTGCGGAAGCCATTCCTTGTAGAGTTCGTTGGCCTTCTCACCTGCGTAGACATCCATCCAGACGATCTTGCGCTTCCCGCCGTAGCCCTTTGCGACGGCGGCGTCGACAACGCGACGTGTCGCCTTCATCAGGTCGCGCCCGATGCCATCCCCTTCGATGACAGGGATGATCGGGTTGTCCGGCACAACCATCTTCTTGTTTTTGACGGTGATTGCCGTGCCGTCGGCAGGGACAACGATATGTTTGTATTTCTTTGTGGCCATCTGCTTCCTTCCTTAGTATCCGAGTCCGCCGAGATGCTCTTTGTATGTCGCGGCTGATTTTTGCAGAGAACCAAGTTCATCCGGCGAGAGCTTCAATTCAATAATTTTTTCGACACCTTTCGCGCCCAGCACAATCGGCACGCCGATGTAGATATCCTTGATTCCGTACTGTCCGGTCAAATGGGCTGAAGCGGGCAGGACGCGCTTTTCGTCGTTGAGAATCGACTTCGCCATATCGACCGCCGCCGCGGCGGGGGCATAGAAGGCCGAGCCGGTCTTGAGAAGGCGCACAATCTCGCCGCCGCCATCAATGGCGCGGTCGCTGATGGCTTTGATGCGCTCGGCTGAAATCAATTCGGTGATTGGTACACCGCAAACAGTAGAGTAGCGCGGAAGAGGCACCATCGTATCTCCGTGGCCGCCCAGCACCATTGCCTGGGTGTCGCTCATGGCTACGCCAAGTTCCATCGCGACGAATGAGCGGAATCGAATCGAATCAAGCACTCCGGCCTGACCGATAACGCGGTTGGTTGGAAATCCGGTGACTTTCTGCATATGGAATGTCATCAGGTCGAGCGGATTCGAGACGACGATAACGGT
>JBBTMW010000044.1:0-5332 GCA_038067995.1 Candidatus Zixiibacteriota bacterium | reverse complement strand
TGCGCCAATTTTCCAGCCCGTTGGTGATCATCCTTCTTGCAGCGGTGATCATCTACTCGATATTGTCGCTCCTTTTCAGGAGCGAAGAGGCTAAAGACGCTGCTGCACTTTTGAAGAGAAAGCTCCTGAAAAGCGGCTGACTGTTTTGACAGGGTAGCTGGCGCAGTGGCTAAAATCGGCGCTGAAATGAATTTTATTATGCTTGTATTCTGTTCATTGGAGAGTTCGGGCAAGTTCCCGAATGTGCCCTTTCAAATACCGCACCGACTCCTCATCTGTCCCCTCATAGAATCCCCGAATGCGTGACTGATCGTCGACGAGAATAAACTTCACCGGATGGTTGGACGGGAATCCATCGGCGGCCAGAAGAAAACTTTTTTCGCACAATTGTTTGACTTCGTCGATTGGTCCTCTCACAAAGAGCCAGTTCCGGTCGACGACTCCGTTTTGCGCGGCGTATGCGGCTATCACCGGAATTGAATCGACATCCGGATCGACAGAAATAGAAACAAGGCGCACTCTCGAAGAACCTCGAAACGACGTGTAGAGCGACGACAATCGGGAGTTCATTACCGGGCAAACTCCCTTGCATCCGGTAAAGAAGAAACTGTAAACGGTTAGCTGGCCGGTCGTCGAATCGCGCGTGAAGGTCTTCCCTTCATGATCAACGAACGAATATGGCGTCACATCCCCGAGGATCGGCAGATCAACGCGCGAACTTTCAGCCTGTTTCGTTACAACCCAGGCGATGATGACAAAAACCACCAGTACTGCCGCCACTGCCGTAAGGGATGAGGTGAGCTTACTGGCCATTATGAATCTTTCGGCTGAAGAGCGCCATAGAGAAAGACAACGGCGCCGATGAAGGCGCTGGCGAGCATGAGGTGAAACAACTGCGCCACCGCCGCCGTGCCAACAAGCATCAGGACAAATCCGAGGAGTATTTGCAGACCGACAGTGTGAAGCGAGGAACTGGCGGCTATGCGAATCGGAGAAGATTTGCCGGTATCGATGCTCAGCGCGCGATTCCAAATATAACCTGTCACCGCCGCCATGAGCATACCACACAACAGGTGCAAGTGTTTGATAGTGCCGACGAGAGCAAGCGCCTCCCGGCCGGTTGCAAGGGGATGCGTGACAACCAGTTCTTCAAGAGCGCCGCGGACCGCCGCACCAAGACTGAGTTGAAATATGGCAAATATCCATAGCCCCACTGTCCATCGTCGCAAAGCGATTGTCTTTTCTCGCGGTAATTGTTTGGATGGGTCAAGAAGCGTTCGCGCCCGAAGAAGTGTCCAAATCACAAGGCTAAGTATCACAAGCGCAAGCGCCATATGGAGAGTGACAATGATCGGCTTGAGATCTGTAGTAACGACATAGCCGCCAAGCCACCCCTGCACGCCCGTAAAAAGCGTGGCGAGGAGAGTTGTCCACAATATCTGTTTGTCATGGCGAAAATGACGAAGGACATAGATCGACTGGTAGACGAGGATGAGTCCGAAAATGACCCCACCCAAGCGATTGGAATACTCTATCCATGCGAGTGTGACATTGAACGAGGCGGGGTCGACTCCGGCGGGAAGCTGGCTGACATCGGTCGGAGGAAACCACCTGCCAAAGCAACGAGGCCAGTCGGGGCAACCCAATCCTGCTCCGGCGACACGAACGAGACCGCCCGCGAAAATGACAAAGTAAGTGAATGCCGTGGAAAAAAGGGAAAGTTTCCAAAGCCCACGGATCGGATGCTTCTCGGCCGGGCCGGAAGATGCTGACTGTGCAGATTGTTTCGACATAACAGGCCTCTCTGTCGAGCGCCTATGACCTAGGCTTAATTGCCGGCGGATGCCTCACCTGTCGTGTCGACAGGCGGGCGGTTATCGTACATCGCCGCGTTTGGTTTTATAGTTCCGCCCTTGATATCGTAGATGTCGTCGCGGCGAAGGGTATCAAACAGAGTCAGTATGATGAATACTCCCAAAAGAAAAATAGACAACAGGAATGAGATTGTGTAGAGCTTGTTGTCATAGCGAAGGTGCATAAAATACATGGCCACAAGGCTGGCCTTGACGACCGCGACGGTCATCGCCACCAACAGGTTGAACACGCCGAAGTCCATATAGGACACCCAGACGGTGATGGCGGTGAATGTCAGCAGGGCGACAAAGACATTTAAATAGAGCCCGAGCGGCAGAATGTGGCGCTGATGTGTTTCGCTGTGACTGCTCATATGTTATCCAATCAGATAGAACAAAGGGAACAGGAAAATCCAGATCAAGTCAACCAAATGCCAATAAAGGCCGGTCATCTCGATCGGCGTATAGTATGCGGGAGAAAATTCGTTGCGGTTGGTTCGATAAATCATCCAGCTGATTACGGCCATCCCGCCAAGAACGTGGATACCGTGAAGACCGGTCATCAGGAAATAGATGCTGAAAAAGACATGTGGGTTGGTCCCCTCAATGCCGTTATACGTATACCACTTTCCGGGCAACTGACCGAGATGAATCTTGTGGCTGTATTCAAAATATTTGATGACAAGAAATGCTCCGGCCAGGGCCAGAGTGCACCACAGAAAGGTGAGAGTTTGCTTCTTATTTCCCAGTTGCATGGCGCGAATGGACAACGCCATCGTGAGTGAACTGGTGATAAGCACTACCGTGTTGGTGGCGCCAAGAGGCGTATTCAAATGGACATGGGCATTGTGAAACAGCTCCGGATTCCAGGCACGATAGATGGCATAGGCGCAGAACAATCCGCCAAAGAGGAGAATTTCTGTCAGAAGAAACAGCCATGTGCCGAATTTGGCGGAATCCTGCTGTTGCTCCGACGTCGTGAAATGATGTTGGAGATGCTTCGGATGTTCGTGATCGGTGCTATTGCTCATAGACTTTCTGCGCTTTCCGTGCCCATCAGGCCGTTGGCTTTGCCACTACCTTGTCGTAGTCATAGGGGCCGTGCTCTGCCAGCGGCTGTTTGTCGAAGTTTTCGGTTGGAGGCGGCGATGCCGTAGTCCATTCAAGGGTTAATGCACCCCACGGATTCGGGCCGGCCGGTTTCCCCTTGAAGATGGCGTGAATCAGGTAGAAACCCATGATGAAAAAGCCAATAGCCATCAGCCATGAGCCGTGGGTCGACATCGCATGCAGAGGTTGATACTGCTCAAGGTAGGTGTAATAGCGGCGCGGCATCCCCTGCGTTCCAAGGAAAAACTGCGTGAAAAACGTGACATTGAATCCGACAAAAACAAAGACCGCGGCAATAGCGGCGAGCCGCTCGTTGTACATCCGTCCCCAAATCTTCGGCCACCAGAGATGCAATCCTCCGAGGAGCGCCATGACGGTTCCTCCCATCATCACATAATGGAAATGTGACACTACGAAATAAGTGTCGTGCAGGTGAACATCGACGGAGAGAGTACCAAGCACAATGCCGGTAAAACCTCCGATGGAGAATAATATGAGGAATGAAATTGCATAGAGCATTGGCGCCTTCAGCAATATCTGACCTTTATACATGGTAGCCAGCCAGTTGAAAATCTTGATTCCCGATGGTATGCCGACGAAAAATGTCAGAAAGGAAAAGATACCGGCGGCCAACTCAGATTGTCCGCTGACAAACATATGGTGACCCCATACAAGAAAGCTGACAAAGGCGATGCCGAGGCTTGAATAGGCGATAGCGCGATAGCCGAATATCTTCTTGTGGGAAAAGATCGCAATAATTTCCGAAATGATTCCCATTCCCGGAAGAATCATGATGTAGACCGCCGGATGGGAATAGAACCAAAAGAAATGCTGGAAGAGGACCGGGTCACCGCCCATCGCCGGATCAAAGATACCTATTCCCGCGAATCGCTCGGCCATCAAAAGAACCAAGGTGATACCAAGAACGGGAGTCGCCAACACCTGAAGAATCGCCGTAGCATAGAGCGCCCAGACGAAAAGGGGCATTTTGAACCAGGTCATCCCCGGCGCACGTAGCTTATGAATAGTGACTATGAAATTCAGACCGGTAAATATCGATGAGAATCCGAGAATGAACACGCCAAAGGCGGTCGAAATTACGGCAGTCGACGTGCTCGTGCTGTAGGGCGTATAGAATGTCCATCCGGTATCGACGGCGCCGGTGATAATCGAGAAGAGCATGAAGAGCGCGCCGATGACATAGAGATACCATGAGGTAAGATTGAGCTTGGGAAAGGCGACATCACGGGCGCCAATCATAAGCGGCATAATGATATTGCCAAGTGCCGCCGGAATCGACGGAATGATAAAAAGAAAAATCATGATCGCGCCGTGAAGGGTAAACATCTTGTTGTACATGTCGGCGCCCATCAACTCCCGTCCGGGCGTGAGAAGCTCGAACCGTACGAGAAGAGCAAGCATGCCTCCAGCGAAGAAAGCGGTCATGATCAAATACAGATACATGAGGCCGATACGCTTGTGGTCGAGGGTGGATAACCACGTCCACAACCCTTTCGGATGATTAAGGTACGATCGTGTCGGCATTGTCTGTGCGGTTTCGCTCATCGGGGCTCCTTGCTCACTGAACTGTCTTTAGAAATTCAATGAGGGCGTCAATCTGCTGTTGCTTGAGAATACCCTGATAGGTGGGCATTACCGGCTGGTATCCTGAAACATCTTTCTTTGTCGGTTCAAGCAGGGATTCGCGGATATAGTTTTCATCAACGACAATCGTGGTGCCGTCAGCGAGTGTCTCGGTTCGACCGTATGCACCCTTGAATGTCGGGCCGGTATTGGGAGTGCCATCAATCGAGTGGCAGGTGTTACAGGCCCGCGAGGTGTACAGCTTCTTGCCGTAGTCAGCCATCGTCTCACCGGCAACCGGACCCGAGGCCTGGTCGATCCAATCCTGGTATTCCTTTTGTGTCTTCACTATGACTTTGCCGACCATTTCAGAGTGCCCTTTGCCGCAATACTGGGTGCAGAACAGATTGAAAGTGCCCGTCTGGGTCGCCTCGAACCAGATGATCTGATATCTATTTGGGACAATATCCTGCTTGATTCGAAAGTTTGGAACAAAGAATGAATGAATAACATCCTTTGACGACATCAGGAGTTTGACCGGCTTGTCGACCGGGACAATTAGTTCGTTGACAGCGTTGACGCCTTCAGGATAATCGAATGTCCAGAACCATTTCTGGGCCGTTACGTTGACTTGCATGGCATGGGCGGGGACGACATAGAGTCGCACAAATCCCTTGAATCCCCACACAAAGATGATCATGACGAGGATGGTCGGTATAGCTGTCCAGATAATTTCAAGAGTAAGGTTATGGTCGACGCCACTGGTTGTGGTTGCCTCGCCTCGC
>JBBTMW010000043.1:0-19839 GCA_038067995.1 Candidatus Zixiibacteriota bacterium | reverse complement strand
TGATAGGAGCCAAAGCGGCGGGAGTTCCCGGGACAGTAGCGGGGTTGTATGAAATGTGGCAGTCGTACGGAACCATCCCCTGGGAAAATCTTGTGCGCTATGCGGCCGACCTTGCCGACTCCGGGTTTGTTGTGAGTGAATACCTGAGCGGATCAATAGCATCCGCGGAAGATGGGCTGGAGCAATTCGACGAAACCCGGGCTATCTATTTACCCGGAGACAATCCGCCGAAAGCCGGGGATAGATTCATTCAGAAAGATCTGGCCCGCACCCTTTTTGCCATTGCCGCGGAAGGAGCCGACGGATTTTACAAGGGGGAAACGGCTTTGCACATCGACAGTTGCATGATGGTTCAGGGGGGATTGATAACCCTCGCTGATCTGGAGGCCTATCGCTCACTGTGGCGCGAACCGCTTCACTACACCTTTGATTCTCTTGATATTTATACCATGCCGCCGCCAAGCTCTGGTGGAATCACCGGAGGACAGATACTAAAGCTTCTGGAGCCGTATGATTTCTCGACGATGACACCTACATCACCGGAGTACCTGCATTTGTACTGCGAGGCGGCGAGGCTGGCCTTTGCAGATCGCTCCCAGCATCTGGGTGACCCGGCCTATTGGCAGGTTCCTGGAGGGCTACTCGACGCCACCTATCTCAATGAACGACGCACCCATATCAGTCTTTCCAAGGCCGAATCATCCGAACACATAGTCCCCGGCAGATTGTCCGCAGAGTCGGAAAACACCACCCATTTTTCGGTGTGTGACAAGAAGGGAAATATGGTGTCTCTCACCTACACGCTGAACGACGATTACGGATCGAAGCTGGTTGTATCGGGATGCGGGTTCTTGCTAAACAATGAAATGGATGATTTTGCCGTCAAAGCCGGAGCACCGAATTTATATGGTCTTATAGGCGGGGAGGCAAACAAGATTGCACCGGGAAAGCGGATGCTATCATCGATGGCGCCGACAATTGTTACCAATCGTGGATTGCCCTTGTTGTGTCTTGGGGCTCCCGGCGGACCAAAAATCATTTCCACAGTCACACAGGCGATCATAAACTTTTCGCGGTTCCATATGCCTCTTTCCCACGTTGCCGCCGCGCCGCGATTCCATCACCAATGGATTCCCGATAAAATTGTATTGGAGCGTGGCGGGTTCGATATTAACACTATTCAGGGTCTTATCAGCAAGGGGCATACGGTCGAGGAGATCGAACCTTTCAGCAATCTGCAGATGATCCATTTCGACGCCAGCGGCCAGATGGCCGCAATGTCTGACCCGCGATCGGCCGGACAGGGTGCGGGTTACTGAGAACGAAAAGGCTGAATGTTACAGCTTCTCGGCAGAGTTCGGTGATGGTTGTCGTAAAAAAAGCTCGTTTCGAATCTTGAGCGTTGCCAAAACAATCGATCCTGCTCCGATGGTGCAGACGACGAGATAGAGAAGTGTTCCGACAAACGGAATCGTAAAGAGAATCGCCAGCATAATAAGCCCGACCAGCAGGTGCCATCGGCGCATCGGTTCGGCTGTTCGGTTCAAAACTTTCGCAATCAAATATCCCAGCAGAAACGCCAGCGCGATTTTTCCGGCATAAAAGATTATTGCGCCGGTAACCGTACTGACAATGCTGATTGGAAGAAGCAGGAATGAGATGACAAGAAGCAGGGCGGCGAAAATAGCGCCGGAACCGTCGGACAGGATCGCTCCCACTCCGAAGCAAATAAGCGCAATCACTGCAAACGCCAACGCCAGCACCGTAACCGCCATCGAAAGCACACCGGTTGCGGCAGACATAGAGAAACGGGATTTAAGCTGTGACACTGATTCCTTAGTGTAGCCGGGCATCAACGCAAGGGCGATGATGCCAAACAAGAATGCCGCCAGCACTTGTGATGTTTTCATGACCACAGTTGTGAGAACGCTTTCTTTTTCATCCTCCGCCTCACTGTCCGATATCTTCGTTACCTCAACTCCGTTTCCGATAATAACACCACGGGTTGAGTCTATATCGAGCGACTCGGAGTAGTCACAAAAAAGTTTTCCCTTGATAATTGCCGGGGGGACGACGGTGATCTGTTTTCCTTTGAGATGCGCATCCCCTTCCACCGTGCCACTGAGGATTATCTCATTTCCATAGGCATGTAGATCTCCAAGCACTGTCCCCTCACAGGTGACTTTTCCTGCGAAGAAATGCGCCTCTCTGGAAACCACCCCTCCCTTTTCAAGGGTGATGCTTCCCGCCGCGGAAACAACCGATCCGCCAACCATACCGTCAATAACCACCACCCTCGCGAAGGCTCTGGCCGAGCCAGTGGTTGTTCCTCCCAGTGTGACCGAGTTTGCAAATACATTAGTGGAACCAGTAATAGCGCCGTTGATGTCGATGGTTTCTGCGCCTGCCACCAGATCGCCGGTGATAATGCCGTCAACGGTGAGCGTGTGTGTCCAGACATAGAGGTCGTCATTGATTTGGTGAAGATTGGAGATATGAACCTGCTGGCTTCCCTTTTCGAATTGAGAAGCCAAAGGAGACGTAGTCCACACGGCGAAGAGGCCGGGTATCAAAATGAAACAGATATGAGAAATTCGGGAGATCATACTCTTATCCATACGGCCATTTCAGGGGGATGTTACGCTTTTTACGGTCAGAGCGCAACGATTGAGGCCGGAAACCGAGCCGCCCATGCAAAACCTTATCATCAATCATGTTGGCGTACTCCAAAAGGGATAAACAAGCGCTCGAATACGCCGATATAATCCTTGATAGGCGAAAACCATCAATGAAACTATTCCTCGATAGAAATAAGACGCTCCTGCCACGGCTGGATGTCATCTACCTGATAATACGGGTGATGACATTTGCCGGGATTGTCTGGATTGCCCTCACGAACAACGGCGACAGTGAGAACAAGAATGTCTTCTACCTTGTTGGCGGCGTCTTTGCGACGCATCTGGTGTTGTTTCTTGTGGCCTCGCTCGATCGGTTTGATATCAAGCTCGCCTACCTGTCAGCCATTGTTTTTGACCTGCTCATGGTTCCTCTTTTGGTGCTCTGGACGGGAGGGATGGAGTCATCGTTCTATCTCCTTTTTTATCTGACCGTCGGTGTTGCGGCCTATGTGCTTAGTTCTCCGTTTGCCATCAGTGTCGCGGTCATCGTTTCGGCGACCTACGGATGGATCTATTGGAGCGACTTTCAGACTGACCTGCTCTTTGATTTTGTTGTCAGAACGGGATTTCTATGGGGATTTTTCCTCGCTATAACCTATTCCTCCGATTTTCTGCGCAAATCTGAAAAACGCCTGCTCAAACTTTTTGATACTCTCAACCAGCGTACCTCGGAGCTTGAGAAAACTCAGGCGCGCCTCGAGGTGATTTACGAAAACTCACGAACATTAGCCTCACTACTTGATCCGGACGGAGTCATCAAGGAGATCATGCGCATTTTGGGCGCCGTCCTGCGATATGAGACCTACGCGATCATTTTGCGCGACAAGGACGGTCATCACTATTTTAGGGCACGATGTATCCGGAACCAGAAGAATTTTCATGTCAAACAATTCCCACTCACGAGCGACGATTTGATAGCCAAAGTGATGGAAACCGGCGAATCGGTGCGTATCTCTGACTTTCGCGGTCGGACTGACTACGCGCCAATGAACGAATCGACCGCGGCTCTGATGCTTGTGCCAATGACCTCGCACGGCCATACAGTCGGCGTTCTCCTTGCCGAAGGAATGGCTACCGACCAGTTCAACGAGCGGGAAGGACAGCTGTTTTCGATTGTGGCTCGTTCGGCCTCGATGGCCCTTGAAAATGCCGAGCTTCACAAACGTACCGAAGAGCTGACCATTATCGATGAATTGACAGAAACGTTTAACTACCGCTACTTTGTGCAGAAGCTTCAGGAGGAAAAGCGGCGGGCGCTTCGGTACACCGTGCCGCTGTCTCTTATCATGGTGGATATAGACTGGTTCAAAAAATTGAATGATACGTATGGGCATGAAGTGGGGAATGTTGTTCTCAGAGAAATCTCGAATATTATAAAACGGTGCGTTCGTGACGTTGACCTCTTTGCCCGCTATGGCGGCGAGGAATTCGCGGTCATTTTGCCCCAGACCGGGGTCGGCGAGGCCCATCGCATTGGTGAGAGAATTCGTGAACAAGTGGAAAAGACCGTTGTGGATGCCGGATCGGCAGGTAAACTGCGGGTGACGGTGTCGGTTGGAATCAGCTCCTTCCCGGAAAATGGGAAATCGCACGAGGAACTGGTGACGGTGGCGGATCAGGCGTTGTACAAGGCCAAAGGAGAGGGGAAAAACCTTGTCTGCGTCATGTAACCAAACCGGCAAAGTAGCCGTCGAGCATCGTGGGAGGGATTAACCTATGAGACAATCATTCGAAATCGGGCAATTGTTTATCGTCGGATATCCGGGAGAATATCCGTCGGAGGAGTTTCTTGATTTTGTTGAGAAAGAGAACATTGGCGGAGTGATACTCTTTGCTGACAATTGTCACAATCACTCCCGTACCCGCGACGCAATTGACGCTATCCGCAGTCGTTGCCGCGACCACCAGCCCTTTGTCGCGATCGATCAAGAGGGAGGCAGGGTGAGCCGTTTGAAAGGTGCGCCCGCCGAGATTCTGGCGGCGTGGGAATATGGCTCTCGCAATCATCTCGAACGATTTGCCGAAGACTACGGGCGATCGGCTCTCTACATGGAGTCGCTTGGATTTAACATGAATCTCGCTCCGGTGTGCGACATATTTCTCGACAAGAACAATGTTTGCCTGCATGGCCGCTGTTTTGGTGATACGCCAGAACGGGTGGCGCAGTTTGTTCAGCAGTCCGTAGCGGTGTCGCGCCGTACCGGCCTTATCAGTTGTCTCAAACATTTCCCCGGCCTTGGGGCGGCGGAAATTGACCCGCATGTGCGAGTGGCCGAAGCCAGCTACGATGAGATGGTTTGGCAACAGCGGGAGCGAATTCCCTTTGCCGCCGGTATAGATGCCGGAGCCGATATGATCATGACCACCCATGTGCGCCTGCCGAAAATCGACCAACAGATCGTCACGGGGTCATCTAAAATTATCTCGTCCTTGATTCGTCGTCAGTTGCAGTTCGATGGTATCGTTATCACCGACGATCTTTGCATGGCTGGCGCTGAGCCACTCGGATCATATGGCGAACGAACCGTGGCGGCATTTAATGCCGGACATGATATTCTGCTCTTCGGCCAGAAACTTGGGGCCTCGATGGAAGCGTACGACTACTTCTGCGAAGCCGTCGAACGCGGCGAAGTAAACAGAGAACAGCTCCAAACTGCCCACCAGAGGGTCTCCGGCCTCAAATTTAGTTTGCGCCGAACGGCAATCGGCTAAGAGATTGACCGTATGAAGTTCCGTCTTACGCCCGATTCAGCGAGTCTGACCATTCTTGGCATGAACTCCGGGACCTCGGCAGACGGTCTCGATATGGCGGTACTGACAATCACCCGTAGGAAGTCAGCTTACTCATGGAGACTGCGCGCCTCGCAGAGCCTGAGATTCCCCTCTGCTCTCCGCACGCGGATTCTTGATCTCGCTCTTTCTGATTCAACCACCCTCGATGAACTGATTGCAGTAGACTCCGCTCTCGGTCATTTCATGGGTCACGAAGCAAAGAAACTAATCGCATCTCTCAGAAGAAAAGGGGTTAGGGTGAATGCGGTGGCGTCTCACGGACAGACAGTTCGCCATATGCCAATTGCTGAGAAATTGTCCGGCTTTTTGTCGCACGGGTCCCTCCAGATTGGATCACTCGATGCTATCTCAGCCGCTACCGAACTCCCGGTCGTGGGGAATTTCAGAGCCGCTGATATTGCCCTGGGATATGAAGGGGCGCCAATCACCGTCGCACCGGTGCATCGGCTCTTTGCCTTAGCGAAGGGATCGCGCCTGATTGTCAATATCGGGGGGATTTCGAACTATTTCTATTTTCCCGCAGGCAAGGGGGTTGAGGCCTCCCATGGTGGAGATTTTGGTCCGGGGAATAGTTTAAGTGATATTCTGTCGCAAAAACTTTTAAAGCAACCTTTCGATACCGATGGGCAACATGCCTCAAAGGGAGTCGTCTCGCAAAGGCTAATCACCCTTCTTCTGAGCCAGCCCTTTTTTCGCGGCAAGACGACATCGACGGGCCGGGAGGAGTTTGGCTCCCGTCTGGCGACACGCATCATGGATTTTGGTAAAAGCCACAAACTGACCTCGCAGGACCTTTTGGCTACAGCAGTGGAATTGACCGCTATTGCTGTCGCCCGGCGATTAGCTCCATGGGTGATTCGCGATTCGCGATGCAACTCAGTCCTGGTAACAGGCGGAGGGCGAAAGAACAGCTATCTGGTAAGCCGAATCAGGGAACATTGTTCCCCGTTGTCGGTGGAAATTATAGATGACTACGGACTGGATGGGGATTACGTTGAGGCGGCTTCGTATGCCGTGCTCGGCGAGACGTTTCTTCGAGGCATGCCGAGCTGGACGGTCGGCGCAGGCCGGTCTGGAAAAGCATGGCCGGTACTGGGACATCTCGCCCTCCCTCCCGAAAAACGGCGCCGTTGAAATAGTATGAATAGAGATTCTGTCAAGGCAGTCATACGTCACACTACTCGCGCATTAGCGGGAGTAGTGGTGTTGGCAATGGTTTGGGGATGCGCCAATGTTCCCGGATTGCGCGAAGAGACCACCGGCACCTATATCCGCGTCCCCTTCGTGCGGGTACTTCTCAAGGACAGCGAACCAAAAGTGACACTGGAAGCGCGGGGATCTTTTGCGGTTGAATGTATCACCGCCGGAAAGCAGAGCGTCTACTACACTACCCGACCTGTTGTCGTATTGAACGAACAGGGAAAGCTGACTGTCGAAAGCGACAAGCAGGCGATGATTCAGAAAGATGTCGACGAGGTCAATATCATTCCTCGTGGCAAGGACAACCGGGTGCGCGTCGATAAGAAACGCTACCGCGGAATCGTAAAGTGCCGTCCCGACGGCGCCAATGTCGAGCTTATCAACATTGTTTATCTCGAAGATTATCTCAAGGGAGTCGTGCCAGCTGAGATCGGTCCACGCACCGAACAGGAAGTCGAGGCGGTCAAGGCCCAGGCGGTGGCGGCTCGCACCTACACAATGTCGCACCTTCAGCAGTATGAAGGGGAACAATACGACATGAAGTCAACCATCATTGATCAGGTGTACGATGGCTTCGACTCGGAGAACAAACTGGTCAACGATGCCGTCGAATCAACCGCCGGGCAGGTGGCGGTTTATCAGGATCAATTTATTAACGCCTATTATCACAGCACCTGCGGCGGCATGACCGACAACATCGCCGATGTCTGGGATCGCAATGATATCGCCTATCTCAAAGCAGTCGCTGACAGCGGCGCCTGTTCGTGGTCGAAATACTACTCCTGGTCGGAATCATACACCGAGCAACAACTTCGCGGACGTATCGAACAATATCTCTCGACGGATCGCGGGCGCGATATGCGCGTTGCGCGAATCACCGATGTGGTTATACGCGATCGCTCCGCCGGCGGACGAGTGCTGACTCTTTCGGTGCGAACCGAAGATGAGGTCTATAAGTTTCATAAAGATCGCATCCGTTGGGTGATAGGACGCACCTCGAATCCCGATTTGATTCTTCCGTCGGATCGCTTTGATATCAATATTTCACGCGATGGCGATGGACGAATCGAGACTATTCTGTTTCACGGCAAAGGATATGGCCACGGCGTTGGCATGTGCCAATGTGGAGCAATCGGGTTGTCGCGAACCGGTTCGACATTTGAACAAATCCTGAAGCACTATTACGCCGGTATCGAAATCAGGAAGTATTACTGAGATTGCGAATGAAACTCTGCACATCCTTTTTTTCATCCACAACCCGCAAAGAGAACAAGCCCGCAGATTTTGCCGCGCTCTGGCGATTGTCACTCCCGCGAAGGCGGGAGTCCGGTCTTAGCCTCTTGAAGAAAAAGATGGATTCCCGCGCAGGCGGGAATGACAGAGTCGGGCATTTCGTGATGACTCACTTGATCAGCCGACCTCTTTGGCTGATACTATTCTGCCTCACGGTTTCGTCGGCGTCGGCGGTCAGGGTGTCGGTCGCCCCGCGCATGGGAGTCGCGAATCTTCATGGGAGCGATTCGACAACATTTTTCCTGCAATCGGTCTGGGGGGTCGACGCCTCGTTCTCCCTCGTAGGAAAATGGGATGCGCTGGCGTCCTACGGTCATTACAAACTGAATGACGACACCACAGGAAGTTCCTTTTCCTTCTCAGGAGACAAAGACAACCATCTCCTGACATGGAAGGCAAACCGTTTGTCTTTCGGTCTTCGCAGATGGTTCTTTTTCTATGACAATCCCTTCAATGTGGGGCTGGCCCTAACCGGCGGCGTGATGAAATGGAAGATGTATGACGCCGATGGCGACACTGTCCTTCAGGTTGACGGAGAGAAAAACACCAAGCTCCGATACAGCGCCGATGAATTCTTCTATGGCTCCCAGTTTGCGCTCGTCTCGAATCTCGGTTCGTCATTTGGGATAGGTGTCATAGCCGAAGCCGGACGATTGACCGGGCTTGGAACCGAGTTCGCCGAATCGGTTGATAAAAACCGTGAGAGCTGGTTCACCGACGTGGTAATTCAAGTGAGATACTCCTTTGGTACTCCCCCAGGTAAAACCAACTGGGGAACCGGCGACAAATGGCGAAGTCGTGGTGATAATTCAGAGGAGAATGCTGAAGAACCGGCGACCGAGACCGAATCAATCGTTGACCATCCGAATCGATCCGCTCCTTCAAAAGAGACCAACCCCGGTAGCAAGGCACAGGAGCGAGTTCGCGTTATTTCCGATAGTGATGGCGATGGGGTCGCCGACAAGAATGATAAATGCCCGGCAACCGCGACCGGTATTGTCGTTGATCGTTCCGGATGTCCGTTCGATACCGACAGGGACGGCGTTCCCGACGGTTTGGACGATTGCCCCGCCACCGACCGCATGGTCGGAGCCGACGTTGACCTTTTTGGCTGTGAAACTGATTCGGATTTTGATGGCATAGCCGACTATCGCGATGGTTGTCCTCACAATGCGATCGGCTCCGCAGTCGATGACAATGGCTGTCCGACAGATCAGGATGCCGACGGAGTCCCTGACGGACTCGACGACTGCCCGTCAACACTGCTTGGCATCGGTGTCGACAAGTATGGTTGTACCGATGTCAGTATCCTCGCAAAGCCGATGGTCTTGAATATCAACTACTCGTCCGGCGGTTTTGAAATCGACCCCAACAACAAACGGCGGCTTGAATCTCTGGCGAGTCTTCTTCTCCTGGTGCCGGACATTAAGCTTGAAGTCAACGGCTACACCGATGATATTGGCACAACCGTTGCCAATCAGCAACTATCTGAAAAGCGCGCCAGCCGTGTCAGAGAGTTTTTGGTGAGGCAGGGGATCGCCGCAGAGAGAATAAAAGTGTTCGGTCGCGGCGAAACGAATTTCGTGAGATCAAACGAGACCGCCGAAGGACGAACCAAAAACCGGCGAATCGAAATAGTGTTTTTCAAGTAAAGATTGTACTGATACTGACCATGCACCACGATTACTACGACCAGACACTCAGCGAGCGCCGCCGCAAAAAATATGCGGTCGTTATTTTTCTTCCTGAGCATCTCGACAATATCATTTTGCCCGTTCGTGAACGCTTTGATCCGCTCTACAATCTGGTTCCCTCGCACATCAGCCTGGTCTTTCCGTTCGAGTCCGACTTATTCCTCGACGAACTAGCACCGCTTATCAAGGCCGAAACCGAGAAGCAAAAAAAACTGATTGTCCATATGAACTCAATCGGTGATTTCTATCCGAAATATCCGATTATCTACTGGGACGTAATGGAGAATCCAGACCTCAAAAATCTCTATTTTCGACTCTATACCGCTCTGAGTCTATCGGTGCCATACAAGCAATATCAGCCGCATGTGACTATTGCGCGGGAGATAAGCAATCACCGGCTGATGCTTGTGAAGGATGACGTTGCCCCCTATCTGCCGACCGAACGCTTCGAAACATCGAGCGTTGATCTCATCAGTCCTCTCGCTGGCGCCCAATGGGTTTCGGTTCGGACATTTAATCTAAACGGTTAAGTTCCTCCTACCGCAAAGACCTCTGTCCTATTGGCTTGCTGAATAACCCTTCGATTCTCACCACATCTTGAAGCAAGTCACTTTCCGGTTCTACCGGAGAGCCCATTTTTATCGCCGTAGTGTGGAACCTGAAGGGTTCCGCCTCTTCAACATTTTGAAGCTGGCAGAACCCTGCGGGTTCTTCCCTACAAAGAGCTAAGGTCTTTTTCGCCGGGACTGAGAGTCAATTTTGGTCCTGTAAGCTCCATCGTTTTTTGACGATACATTCAATAGCGATCGCAGACCTCTCCACACGGTCAACTTCTTGGGGTTCATACGGGTGAGACGGGAGAAAAAAGTCTTGCCCCCGTACTCTGAAAAGGGTACCTTGCTTCGGAAAAATAGTATGAAAATCCTAATAGTAACCCAACACTTCCCTCCGGAAAAGGGCGCGGTTCGCCGTCTGTTCGAATTCGCGCGGTACTTCGTGAAGGAAGGACAGGACGTGACGGTCCTTACCGGTATTCCGAACTACCCCGATGGCGTCGTTCCGGAGAAATACCGCGGCCACTGGTTTTACACCGAAGAGATTGACGGAGTCAAGGTCTATCGCAGTTATGTCCTGCCAGCCTCAAACCGCAATCCGGGTAAGCGCATGCTTGGGTTTGTCATTTTTCTTTTTACCGCCCTCATCAACAGCTTCCGCCTGAACGGCCGATACGACGTGGTGATTGCATCGACGCCGCCGGTAACGACCACGGTGATGGGTTGGCTGTTGAGCAAGTTTAAACGCGCCAAATTTTTTATAGAAATACGCGACCTTCAGCCCGAATCGGGATGGGAATTCGGCAATCTTCGCCCTGGACTGTTCACGCGAGTCATTCAAAAAGTGGTGCACTCGATGTATCGTCGCGCCGACCGCATAGTATCGGTCACCGACGGCATTACCAGCTATCTGGTAAGTGAACTCAAAATCCCGCGCGAAAAAGTGGTGACCATCAAGTCGGGCGTCAGCAATGAATTTATCGATTCCGGCGCCAATGGTATTCGCAAGACCTACGGCTGGGAAAACAAATATCTCATCGTCTATGCCGGTACTCTCGGCTATGCTCATTCGCTGGAAACTGTTGTCGAGGCGGCGCGCAATTTGACCGACCAGCCGGATATTTTCTTTGTCTTTGTCGGCGACGGCCAGAAGCGTTCTGTTCTTGAAGGAATGGTTCGCGATTATGGCTTGAAAAACGTCACTTTTCTCGGTTCTCAGCCTTTGGAATCGATTCCCTTCTACCTCCAGACAGGCGATGTGTTGATCGAGAGCCTCAAGGACGTGCCGCTCACCAAAGGAACTTTCCCGAGCAAGCTGTTCGAATATATGGCTTCGGGTCGGCCGATTCTTTTTGGATCGGATGATGGCGAAGCAGTGCGCGAACTTGAAAAAGCCGGTGGAGCATTGTCGTTTTCATCGCAGGACGTTGAAACCCTCTGCGATCTAATTATGAAACTGAAGACCGGCCAGATTGATGGCGGCGACCTCGGAAGTAAATACCGCCATCATGCCGTCACCCACCATCGTCGCGAATTGTGGGCGAAGCGCTATCTGAACGCCGTCCGCGACATGCAACCGACACCATAGCGACGACGTTCAGTCGTCGCTTTTTTCATGGGAGATAGAGCCTTTATGTCAGCCCCTTCATTGACGTCAACCCACACCCCACGAATCACTCTTGAAGAATTGCCCGAGCTTCTTATCGGCGCCAACACCGTTGTGCCGACCATGCATGGCCCCATGCGATATATCAATTTCGACAACGCCGCCTCCACGCCAACGTTTCGTCCGATTGCCGACGCCGTGATGGAGTTTCTCAAGTGGTATTCCAATGTGCATCGCGGGCAGGGGTTCAAATCACAGTTATCGAGTTGGACATTCGAGCGTTCACGCGACCGGGTGGCGCAGTTTATCGGCGCCGATCTGTCGAATCATGTTGTCATCTTCACCAAAAACTCCACTGAGGCGATAAACAAACTGGCACATCGCTATCCGTTCCGCGCCGATGGAATCATCCTCACAACGTTGATGGAGCACCACTCGAACGAGCTTCCCTGGCGGCGGGCCGGGCATGTCGAGCATGTTGAACTTGAAGATGACGGCACCGTGTCAAAAGAGGATTTCCTCAACAAAATGAACCGCTATGGGTCGCGGGTGCAATTGGTGGCGATAACCGGGGCGTCAAATGTCACCGGCTATATCAATGACCTCGATTTCTTTGCCCGTGAGGCGCACCGCAATGGGGCGGAGATATTAGTCGATGGCGCTCAATTGGTGCCGCACCGGCCGGTGAACATGAAAACCCGCGACAGAGAACACCGAATTGACTATCTCGTCTTTAGTGGCCATAAAGTCTATGCCCCGTTTGGAGTCGGCGTTCTCGTGGCACAGAAAAGGATTTTCGAGCAGGGGCCGCCCGATACGGTCGGCGGCGGTGTTGTTGATATGGTCACTCTTGAAGACGCCTACTGGACCGATCTCCCCGACAAAGAAGAAGCCGGCACCCCTGACATTACAGGAGTAGTCGCGCTTGGTAAGGCAATAGAGCTGATAGAGTCCGTTGGGTGGGACAATATCATTCGTCATGAATCCGAGCTAACGGCGTATGCACTGACGAAGTTGAAACAGATCCCTAATCTTACTCTCTATGGCGACACGAATCCCTCTAATGCCGCCAATCGGCTGGGGGTGATGTCGTTTAATATTCGAGGTCTCCACCATTCATTGGTGTCGGCGATACTCAGCTATGAAGGTGGAATCGGCGTCCGTTCGGGTTGTTTCTGCGCCCATATGTATGTGCAGACGCTGTTGAGAATCGAGGGTGACGAACAGAAGGCGGTTCAGAAGAAAATTCTGGCGCGTGACCGCTCGGAGATTCCGGGAACGGTGCGTATTTCCTTCGGGATTTACAACACACAGGCTGAGATTGACCGCCTCATTGAGATGCTGAAGAAAGTCTCAGCCGGGGACTACAGCAAGGATTATATCGTCGATAGAGAGAAAGGGGAATATTACCCCACCAAATTCTCGGTCGACTTCTCGCAGTATTACGCATTGTAATATTGTTTTGGTTGCCACCTGTTAGGTGGGAGGAATTGACGGGAACCCACCTAGAAGGTGGGCCACCCAGCCCGCTTTGACGCCTTCGGAATTTCCTAAGAGTTAGGAGCGCAGGGCTCCTCACCTACTCAAAGCTCACCCCGCCAAAATGCGCAACCCATCCAACGTCAGACTCGAAGCGACCTGTTTGATAAATCGGGAATGAGTGTTCATCCCGCTCGCCAAACCGCCGGTCGCGACAATCGTGGCATTCTTGAATCCTGTCTCCCCAAGGATGCGCTCGATGATATAATCGATCTGACCGATAGTGCCGTAATACAGTCCCGACTTCAGAGCGGCGGCGGTTGATTTCCCAACCACCGAAGTTGGCTCCTCGATGCGAACTTCAAACAACCGCGCGGCCCGTTTGGCAAGCTCTTCCATGGCCGTCTCAGGGCCCGGAATAATTACCCCGCCGATATAGGTCCCTTTGGAATCGACAACATCAAACGTCGTAGCGGTGCCGAAATCGACAACAATCAACGGCCCACCCCATTTTGCGAATCCGGCCACGGCATTGGCAATTCGGTCGGCCCCGAGTTGATCGGGGGAATCGATCTCGATAGTGATTGGCATAGGAATGCGCGCGCTTACAATCAAGGCGTTTCGTTTAAACAGCGTCACGCAGGCTTCATCGAGGGCACCGGTCAGGCGAGGCACAACCGAGGCAATGACCGCTTTGCTGATGTCAGCCGGTGTTGTTCCTGCGCGCATCAGCGCCGCCTGCAGATAGACCACGGCTTCATCGGAGGTGAGATGATTGCGCGAGGAGATGCGGAAGGAGTCGACGAGCTTTTCCCCGTTGTAAATGCCGGCAACGATATTGGTGTTACCGATGTCAATGGCCATAAGCATGGGGGCAATATGCTGTCGAAGGGGACTATCGTCAACTGGGGATACGTCGATTGCAAACGAAATAGAAGACGGCAGAACCCTGCGGGTTCTTCCCTACGAAGACTGCGCCTCTCTCAATGCACCGGCGGGCCATCGGCGCCGCTTTGCCCTGCCCGCCAGGAGATATCACGGTTGATCTTCTCTGCAGAGCGGTAGGCGTCGACGATTCCCCAGATGAATAGAATCGGCGTCGTGATGAATCCAATGACGACAAGCATTAGAATCCACGAGATTACATAACAGATGATAAAGAAAATCCCTTTGGCAACCTGACCATTGTAGATTTGGCCAAGCCCCATCCAGAAAAATGACAGCACCGCCGCCAATCCGGGGTTTTTGTAGAAAACAGGGGGAGGATAATTTGACATGTGACCTCCATCTAATAACGGTTCTCGTAACCTTCTCCCTCCCAATATATTGCATCTGCGCAGGGATTCAACAATCAAATTCTCTCACACAAGTCTGCCATTGGCAGTGCCGATAATCATAGGTATGGAGGGAACTATGAGACAAGGGCAAACTCTGTTTTGGGCAATCACAATCGTCGGCCTCCTCGCTTTGGGATGCGGTCGATCCTATCAGACTATTCAAACGCGCGAGGTCTCCACGGAGACACTGGCTCGCCCTGAGTCGACAAATCCGACTCCTTCCCAAGCCGACAGCCTTCAGAAAATAGGGGAGCGTCAGTTCCACACCGGCAAGTACGAATTGGCCAGTCAGACATTTTACAATGTTATTGTCCAGAGTCCTGACAATTGGAAAGCCCGCTACTATCTCGGTCTAATCGCCACTGAAAATGGTGAATTTGCCGTGGCCGAAAAGTGGTTTGAGCAGTCTCTCACGCAGGCCAGCTATGACGTTTCGACACGCAGTACAATCTACACCAGCCGGGCGCAGATGTATGAGCTTTCCGGCAACCAAAGCCGGGCTCTTCTCGATTACCGCACTGCCGCAAATCTCGATCCGCAGAACCAGTTGGCAGTCGAGGCTCTCTCCCGCCTCAATTCATCGATCGGCTCTGCGACCCAGCCCAAGTAGAATTGTCCGAAAGCCCTTCAATAATTTCATACTCGACATGTGGCAAGTGGCGCTGTTGATTAGCGCCCTATGACACTGAACCGGGATGTAACTGTCAGGCGCCTCACCGCCGACGATCACGACGCACTCTTACGCGTCTGGGCCGTGGCCGGACTGCCATACAAACCATTCGGACGTGACAGCCGTGAGGCTATCACTACTGAGATGGATCGAACCGAAACAGGCTTTTTGGGGGCATTTCTTGAAGATCGGTTAGTTGGAGTGGTACTTGCGACATGGGATGGACGCAAGGGGTGGATCAACCGGTTGGCTGTTGATCCGGATTATCGCAGTCATGGTATCGGGGAGCGTCTGATACGAGATGGAGAGATATTTCTTGAGTCACTCGGCGCCGCGATTATCGCCTGCCTTATTGAAGAGCACAACCTTCCCTCGATGTCGCTGTTTCAAAAAACGGGGTACATCTATCACCCCGAAGTGTATTATTTCTCGAAGCGCAAGTCAGACGCGACGTAGGCAAACAAGCCCACCCAGGAATTCTTAAACAACGTGAACGGGGTGCGAACCACTCGCCTCGACCGTGCCGATGCGCGCACCGCCTATGCCGCCGTCGGCCAGCCCCTTCTCAAACATATCGGCGAACTCCGCCGGGATGGATGCAAGCAATCCCCCCGAAGTCTGCGGATCGAAAAGAATCGTTGCCAGGTGAGGATTCACACCGAGGTCGATCAAAACCTTCGATTCGAGATATTCGCGATTGGCCGTTAGGCCGCTCGGAATCACTCCGGCCTCGGCAAATGCAAGGGCTTCGTGAATGAGCGGAATCTGACTAGCGGTTACCGTAAGTGTCACGCCCGATGCCGCCGCCATCTCGTGAGCATGTCCCAAAAATCCAAATCCGGTGATATCTGTCGCGCCATGAACATGGCAGGCAAGCATCAATTCAGCACCTTTTCGATTCAACGTGGCCATTTGTGTAACAAGTTTAGACTCAAGAAATTTGCTCACCATCCCACGTTTCAATCCAGTGGCGATGATGCCAGTCCCCAGTGGTTTGGTGAGGAATAGAACATCCCCCGGCCGCGCACCGGCATTGGCAACGATCTTATCGGGATGTACGATGCCCGTTATCGAGAGGCCGTATTTGATTTCTTTGTCTTTGATGGAATGCCCGCCGACAATCACCGCTCCGGCCTCGTCGACTGCATCCTTGCCGCCCCGGAGCACCTCGGTCAGAACATACGCTGGCATGGTGTCAGACGGAAACGCCACGATATTCATCGCTGTGAGGGGTTTTCCGCCCATGGCATAAATATCGGAGAGGGCATTGGCGGCCGCGATGCGCCCGAAGGCGTAGGGGTCATCGACGATTGGCGGGAAAAAATCGAGCGTTTGCACCAGCGCCACCGAATCGTTGAGACGAAAGACCCCCGCGTCGTCGGCTGTACCAAACCCGACGAGAAGATCCGGATGATTCGACTCCGGCAGTTGTGACAATACTGAGGCCAAAAACTTTGGCGCAAGTTTGGCGGCTCAACCCGCGCAGGTGACTTCGGCCGTCAGCTTGATTGTTGCTTCTTTTCGTTTGTCTTCCATATTGATTGTAAATTAGCACATTGTTGAGATCATTGCAAACAAGGGAGAACCAAAGAGACCTCTCCCCCGACCCCTCCCCGATGCGGGGAGGGGAGAAGACTCCGTCGTAAAGCGGATCGGTGTGATGGAACTCCGCGGACGCGCCCCAAGGGGCGCGCTGGTCAACGCAAGATTCATGTAGTACCAAGATTCACGTAGCCTGGTTCACCCCGTACCCGCGCTCTTATCCTCACCGATCCACCACCCCTCCGAAACCATCTTTCCCTCCGCCGCACTGTCCCCTATATTCCCCCCGTGCGAACCAATCGCACAGATGGGAGTCTCGTACTATGGCTGAAGATGGATTAATCTGCTGGAGTTGCGGCAAACCGACCGGAATCGTTGGCAAAGTCACCCGCTCCGATGCCTGTCCCAAATGCATGGCCGATCTGCGCTGTTGCCGAGGCTGTCGGCATTTCGATCCGACCAAACGCTCGCAGTGCCGCGAAAATATCGATCAACCCATTGCGAATAAAGACAAGAACAACTTCTGCGATTTCTTCCAGATGCGCAATGTGATGAAAGGCCCCGGCGGCATCTCGTCGCAAACCGACGAGAAAGAAACCCGCAAGAAGAAATTGGATGATTTATTTAAGGATTGAGGGGGGGGATGTCCGTTACAAGACAGCGGATGAATAGGTGTGTCGGTAGAGCACCCTTTAGGGTGCGGTGGTTGAGTAGGTCAAAACCCCTGCGGTTTTGACGTTATAGGACTTATGAACATAGGCGTGGAACTATGACAGTACATAGGAACTGTTTCTGAGCCTCAAGCAAGAGTGAGAGGTGTGTCTATGAAGAGATTTCGCTTTCAAATTGCCCTAATCTTGTGTTTATCGACTCTCATGAGTGTTGATTGCTCGAAATCGAGACAATCAGTGAGCGAAAAAGAAGCACTCACCATCGCCCAAAAAGAAATTCACAATCCTGAGAATGTGAAGGCGATCGGTTACCATCTCGAGGATTTAGCAACTCCAGTCATTGAGCAAACTGCAGAAAATGGATTCTATTCTGTAGCTTATACCGATACAGCTAAGAACATTGGCATATACATCCTGGTCAGTCCGGAAGGTTTAACAGAGCTGAGCTATGACCCTGAAGTCCCCGAAGGAGGGTTTGCTGGAAAACCGTTTATTCAGCTTCTTTCCCAAAGCAACCGGGATTCATCACAAGCTATATCCGAGATGGATGCGGATATGCTTGCTAGTGAACAAGTATTTAAGCCCGGTATGGCCGAGCTGATGGGATGCGATCCCCATCACATGTCTAATCCTCAGGTACACTATTTCAATGGAAAGTGGGTAATGGTGACATTTGATGCCACGATGGAAAAGCGAAGGGTCTACGTTGTAATCCGACCTGACCGCACTGCCGAGGTTGTATTTGTTTCTGGGTTACCAAGCGGAAATTTCCCGGATTGCAAATAACTTGGATATCGGCTGTCAGGAGCGCGGGGCTCCTGACCTACTCAGGAGAATAAGCTACTGACTACTCAACTACTGCCGCTTCCCAATAGCGGCTCCCCCCTCTTCGGTTGCTAAAAGGCGATTATTAGGTATATTTCTTCCAATGAGTGACCACCACGTCTATCTGTCTAGAGAGGGGCGAATGAGGCTTGAAGGCGAGCTGAGACGCCTTAAATTCGAAGAGCGCCCCCGCATCGTGAGCGAGATCAAGCGCGCCCGCGAGATGGGCGACCTCTCCGAGAACGCCGAATACCATGCCGCCAAAGAAGCCCAGGGGCATCTCGAAAGGCAGATAGCCGAGCTGGAGCATAAGCTTTCCCGCGTCCTGTCGGTCGACGTCGACGCTATCCCCACCGACAAGGTCTACCTCTTTGCCAAAGTGAAGATCAAAGACCACCGCAATGGCGAGGAAATCGTCTACACCATCGCACCCCCGGAGGAAACAGATATCGACAACGACGTTATTTCGGTCAAATCCCCCATCGGGGCGGCCCTACTTGGCAAAGGGGTTGGGGAAAAGGTCGAAATCACCATTCCGGCGGGGACTCTCTCCTACGAAATTCTTCACATTTCCCGCGACAACGCCTGAGTATGGGTGCTAAATTTCCCCAGTAGGAACAAATTTCTTGACAATTTTGTAGTATTAGCTATCATGAAGCATATGAAAAATCTCGCCGCACAAAAAACTTGCTGTCCGCAGAGCTGTTGCTGTTGTTGTTGTATGGAGGACCGGGTTTTGGCGTGACCGCAAGGCGACACGTCTGGTTAGACCCAGGTCCACCTTTCAACCGAAGGTGGATTTTTTTTTGATTGCCGGAAGGCGGAAAGATTCGAATGGAAAAAGACCTCAAAACAACAGCCGGTGAAGGACTCGCCGCGAAAATTTCCTACGCCGAGGATATCACCGAGACAGTCGGCAATATCCCGCTGGTTCGTCTGCGCCGCCTCCCCAAGGAATGGGGCGTCACCGCCACGATACTCGTCAAACCGGAATTCATGAATCCTACCGGTTCGGTCAAAGACCGCATGGCTATTTTCCTCCTCAAGCAGGCTGTTAGCCGCGGTGATCTGAAACCGGGGGGAACGATCGTCGAGGCCACCTCCGGCAACACCGGCGCGGCTGTTGCCATGTTCGCCGCCGCCCACGGCTATCGCGCCATTCTCACTATCCCCGACAAGATGTCGAATGAAAAAGTCGACACGCTCAAAGCCTTTGGCGCCGAGGTGCATGTCTGCCCCACTGCCGTACCGGCCGAATCTCCTGAATCCTACTACGAAACCGCCAAACGGATCGCCCGCGAAACGAAAGATTCCTATTTTGTCGGCCAGTATTTCAATCTCGATAATATCGAAGCCCACTACCGATCCACCGGCCCGGAAATCTGGGCGCAGACCCGCGGCGAGTTCGATGTACTCGTCGGTGGAATAGGAACCGGCGGCACTATGTCGGGAACCTGCAAATTTATCAAAGAAAAAAAGCCGTCGATTCAAACTGTC
>JBBTMW010000042.1:0-17130 GCA_038067995.1 Candidatus Zixiibacteriota bacterium | reverse complement strand
CACCATGACGGGGAATGCAACAACTGAGCCAGAACTGACGCGGGATGAATTTCTCATGATCCGCGATTTCATTCATGAGAAGTGCGGCATTTATTTTCCTGAAAACAAGATGTATCTCGTGACTAATCGTCTGTGTCGGCGTATGGCCGAACTTGGCATCAAGAGTTATCGCGATTACTTCTATCAAGTCAAATATGATGCCTCGCTGGTTGAGTTCAATCAGCTCATGAACCTGATTACGACGAACGAGACGAGCTTTTTTCGTAATGAGCCGCAACTGCTCTCTTTTTCAGACGAGGTACTGCCTCTTCTGATCCAGCAAAAACAGGCGGAGAAGGGAATCAAGACCATTCGCATCTGGTCGGCCGGATGTTCAACGGGTGAAGAGCCCTACACGCTGGCCGTCATCATCCTCGAGCGGCTCAAATCGCTGGTGGGTTGGAATGTGGAGATAATCGCGAACGACATCTCGGAGCAGGTTCTCCAGAAGGCGCGGCAGGGAGAATATAACGGTATTACTCTCCGCAACTTAAAACCCGATCTGCTCAATAAGTACTTCACGAAGCACGGTGACAATTACCGCGTGAATAACGACATCCGCGCTCTGGTGAAATTTTCGCATCTGAATCTGAACGATCCGGTCAAGGTGACTATGAACGCAAACTTTGACACCGTCTTCTGCCGAAATGTGATGATCTATTTTTCGGACGAAGTCAAAGTTGCCCTCGTGCGCAATTTCTATAATGCACTTCGCCCGGGAGGGTATTTTTATATAGGTCACTCAGAAACATTGCACGGCGTATCGAAGGCGTTCAAACTGGTCTATTTCAAGAACGCGCTGGTCTACCATAAGGAAGCAGTCGGCACTGCGGCTACGTCGGCAACATCGGGCGTGATGACGCCCGTTCGTTCCGCGGTAAGCACTGGGGTGACCCTGACGAATGCCGGCAATAGCACTGCCCGAGCGCTCGATTTGCTGTCAAAGTTAAAGCCGGTAGCGGTAAAGAAGTAAGTTTGCATTGGAGATAAGGATAGAGTTATGTCACACACAATACTCGTTGTAGATGACTCGCCGACAGTCGTGAAGTTCGTGTCGTTCTCGCTGAAAAACAGCGGGTTCAACGTGGTCACGGCCTGTGACGGTATGGATGCGATCGAAAAGATTTCATCTCTCAGGGACAACGTGGACATGGTCATCACCGACCTGAATATGCCAAATCTGGATGGCTACAGCCTCATCGCCACCTTGCGTCAGAATGACCGGCACCGCAATACGCCGATTATCATTTTGTCGTCGGAGGACGGAGAAGGCGATCGCCAGCGCGGCATGATGGCGGGAGCGACGTCGTATCTGGTAAAACCGTTCAAATCGACGACGCTTCTTGGTGAAGTTAGCAAAATACTGAAATAATGTTGAGGGGAAAGAAGGAGGCACCGTGGCTGACCTGAAAATTCTTGCAGTAGACGACAGTCCGACGATGCGGCGCATTATCATCAACACGCTAAAGCGCGCGGGTTTCGAGAATGTCATTGAAGCCAACGATGGCAAGGACGCTCTTGCCAAGTTGAAAGTGGAACAAATCAATTTTGTCATCACCGACTGGAATATGCCGGAGATGGATGGGCTGACATTTGTGACTACTCTGCGCAGTACGCCGGAGTATGCCAAGATGCCCATACTGATGGTGACGACGCGCTCGGTCAAGGACGATATCCTTGAGGCGCTCAAGGCTGGAGTGAACAATTACATTGTCAAACCGTTCACGCCGGAAACGCTCAAGGAAAAAATCGACCAGGTCCTGGCTGGCTAACCCCGATACGGATATCAAGGAGGAGTGAGATGACCCCAGCATCGCCGATGCCCACCAAACTGCAAGAGGAAATTGTCGGTCTCGCCGAGTCGATTAACCACATCGTCGAGAATTTCAAGAAACTCCATAATCCGTTGTTAGAATCGACGGAGTTTGTGCCGAAGGCTACCGAACAGCTTGACAAGATTAGTCAGCAGACCGAGCAGGCCGCCCACAAGATGTTAGATCGCATCGAAAAAATAACTATGCGGGAAGAGGATGTGATCAATGGGCTGACAAAGATAGCCGCTCTTGCCGATGGCGCCCATGCCAGCGAGCTGAAGGCCCAGCTTGAATCACTCACCGACATGGCCGGTCAGAATCGGGATGATGCCTACCAAATAATGGATGCGCTCCAGTTTCAGGACATAACCGCCCAGCAAATGAATCATGCCGCCGCTCTTCTCGAAGAGATCGAGGCCAAATTGCGAATGATCACCGGCATTTTGCAGGGTGAGAAGAGCAGTGAATCCGAGCCGAGCGGAATGCCGGCAAAAAAGGAACGCGCCTACGATCCGCATGCCGAGTTTGTTGACAAACAGGCCCATCAGAAGGACATCGATTCGCTCTTCGCGACGAAAAAATAGACACAGGAAAGTGTACACCATGGTAAACAACACCGATGCTGAAATAGATGACATGAAGGAGATCATTGAGGATTTCCTTGTGGAAGCTGATGAGCTCGTTCAGTCGCTTGATGCCAATTTCGTGAAACTCGAAGCCGCTCCAAACGATCTGGCATTATTGAATGAAATTTTCCGCGCCGCGCATACCGTCAAGGGAACTTCCAGCTTTCTGGGATTTGAGCAGGTCACCGAACTTACTCACAAGATGGAGGATGTCCTTAACAAGCTTCGCAAAGGCGAGCTGGTCGTAACGCCCGTGGTTATGGATGTGCTTCTTGAGTCGCTCGACCTTCTCAAAGTGTTGCTTACCATTGTCCGCGAGCATAAAGGCGAGATGTTGGACCTGACTGCCATTCTCGCCAAGCTGGTTGATATTTATGAAGGCAAGCAGGAACTGAGCGTCGCGCCTGTTCAGGTCACGGCAAAAGAGTCTGGCATTCCAGCCGCTGAAGCCGCCGGTACGAATGCATCCGACGGTGACCCTGACAGCATAGAGTCTGTCGCTACTCAATCCGCTCAAAAAACTGCAATTAAATCTCCCACTGCCGCGACTCCGAAGAAAAGCGCCGATTCAACCATTCGCGTCGACGTTGAGAGACTTGACCAGTTGATGAATATGATGGGCGAGCTTGTGCTCGGTCGAAACAGTCTCCTGCAAAATGTAAATAAGCTTGCCGCTGAGCACGACGGGGATTACCACTTGGAATCTTTGAATCAAGCCTGCAAATCGGTGAATTTCATTACCACCGAATTGCAGATGGCTGTTATGAAGATGCGTATGCAACCGGTCGGCAAAGTGTTTGGCCGATTCCCGCGACTGGTTCGCGACCTCTCCCGTGATAGTGGCAAACAGATTGATCTCATCATCGAGGGAGAAGCGACCGAACTCGATAAGTCGGTCATCGAAGAAATTGGCGATCCGCTCGTCCACATTATCCGCAATTCCTGCGATCATGGCATTGAAATGCCCGACGCCCGTATCGAAAAAGGAAAACCAGCGCAGGGGACAGTTCGATTGACCGCATGCCAGGAAGGCTCAAACATTATTATCCGTCTTCAGGACGACGGCAAAGGACTCGATATTGCCGCTATTCGCGCCAAGGCAGTGGAGCGGGGATTGGCCTCGCAGGCCGACGTCGACCGGATGGCCGATCGCGAAGTGTTCAGCTACATCTTTGAAGCCGGATTTTCCACCGCCAAAGTCATCACCGACGTCTCCGGAAGGGGCGTTGGCATGGATGTTGTACGCACTAATATCGAAAAATTGAATGGTCAGATTGAATTGGAATCGCAGGTCAATGTTGGCACGACGATAACCATCAAATTGCCGTTGACCCTCGCAATTCTCCAGGGGCTTCTCACCGAGTGTGACAACGAAGTCTACATTCTGCCGCTCAGTTCGGTATACGAAACAGTGCGAACTGAACAATCTTTGATTCATTACGTCAATCAACGTCCTGTCCTGCGTCTTCGGGACGAAGTTATTCCGATCGTGAACCTAAATGAAATCATTCGCAAGAATAAGGCGGGATTTGTCCTTACCGAAAAGCCGTATATCGTAGTGGTGGGGCTGGCTGAGCAAAAGCTGGGGATTATCATCGATCGATTCCTCGGTCAGGAAGAGGTCGTCATAAAATCACTCGGAACGTACTTCGGATCTACTGAAGGAGTGGCAGGCGCTACGATTCTCGGCGACGGCCGTATTCGATTGATTGTTGACCTTATCGGGTTGTTCGCTATCGCGCGTAAACTGGCTTAGGATGCAACAATGGCAATAGCACCGACGACACCTCAGCAGGTAACTGTGCTGATTGTGGACGACTCCGCATTCATGCGCAAAGCGCTCCAGATGATGCTGGAGTCAGATCCAAATATTAAAGTCATTGGACAAGCGCGTGACGGCGAAGAAGGGGTCGAAAAAGTTCGACGCCTCAAGCCCGATTTGGTCACCATGGATATCGAAATGCCTCGCATGGACGGCCTTACCGCGCTCAAGGAAATCATGGCCCACAATCCGACGCCGGTGATGATGATTTCATCGCTTACCTCGGAAGGGGCCAAAGCGACCCTTGATGCGCTGGAGTTGGGGGCAGTTGATTTCATACCCAAAGAAATGTCGTATGTCTCCCTCAACATCGTTAAGATCAAAGAGGAACTCCTCGCTAAGATTAAAGATATCGTCAAGCGCAAAAGCCTTCTTATGGCGAAATACCGTCTGAAAAACAAAATCGGTATGGTGCGCACCGCCACCCCCACTGCGACGCCGGGCGTAATTACTCCCACTCCTGTCATTCGAAAAAGATCGCATCAGATCAATCTGGTAGCCATTGGCTCATCGACCGGCGGCCCGCCCGCGCTTCAGTCGGTGATAACAAAATTGCCCCGAAATTTTCCGGTAGGGATAGTGGTGGCGCAACATATGCCTCCGAAGTTCACGGCCTCGCTGGCCGAACGCCTGAACGGCCTGTCGCAACTACAGGTGAAAGAGGCTGTCGATGGCGACCGCGTTGAGGCTGGAGTGGTGCTCATTGCTCCGGGAGGGAAGCATATTCTTGTTCGGAAGCATGGGGCGATAGCTCATGCCGTCATCACCGACGAGCCTAAAGCCGCCCTCTATCACCCCTGTGTCGATGTCATGATGAACTCCGTCGCAGAACATTATAATTCATCAGGGATGGGAGTTATTCTGACCGGCATGGGAAACAATGGGATGATTGGTTCCCGCCTCCTGAAGTCCAAGGGGGGGATTGTCATCGCCCAAAACGAGGAGACCTGTATCGTCTATGGCATGCCGCGGGCGGTCATTGAGGCCCAGCTTGCCGATCATATCGCCCCCATCGAGTCGGTGGCGGCTGAAATCACCAGCTATTTCTGAACACAAAGTTTTTGTTGAAGATTTTTCCCATATTGGCATAAATAACCCACCTACATGAAAAACTTGCTCATGGATGACAGCAAGACCAAGCGGGAGCAGGAGGCTCCCGAATCAACCGACGAACTGAGCCGTTTTGCGGAGCAGTACCGGTCGTTTAATCGTGTCATCAATTCTCTCCAACGAAAGTATCTCGAATTAAAGGACGAATACTCCACCCAAAACGTCCTCCTTGCCGATGCCAACCGTCGCCTCCTCGAGTTTTCCGAGCGCAGTCTTGCCGCGACAGAGTTTTTGGACGGTGTTCTTGGGTCCCTTTCGGCGGGCGTCATAGCCGTCGATACCGAAGGACATATCACCCACATCAACCCCTTTGCCTGTCAATTATTGGGCGTGGATCGCCCAGCGGTGCGGGGGAAGCATTATCGGCAGGCGTTCGGGTGGATTGAAGGAGCCGGTTCGGCTTCACAGAGCGTAGCCACGGGACGGACGGTACAGGGAGTCGAACGAACCTGCCCACTTTCGGATGGGCGCACCGCGGTTCTCTCAGTATCAACCTGTCTCCTGACCGACAAGCGCGGTGATTGTGTGGGAGCAGTCGAGGTCTTTCACGACGTCTCCGGTATCAAGATTATGGAGGCGGAAGTTACCCGTCTTACCACGCTTGCCACTCTCGGCGAAATGGCCGCAACTGTGGCGCATCAGGTGCGAACCCCGCTGGCCGGAATCGGAGGCTTTGCCCAACTGCTTGAAAGGGATATGCCCGAGACTGATCCCCGTCGCAAGCTGATAGGTAAAATCATTCGGGGCGTTGATAATCTGAATAATACCGTTACATCACTGCTGAATTATTCGCGGGTCGAAAAGCTCAATCTTGAAGAAGTCGACGCGGTTCGATTTGTCACGGCTTGTATTGACCAGTTCCGCCATGACTATGGTGATCGGCTGAATGGCGCTGAGATAGAGGTCGTCACATCCCCCCAGAACGAATTACCTCTAAAGGTGGATCGGATGCTTCTTCGCGAAGTATTCTTCAATCTCTTTCTCAATTCCATAGAGGCGGCCGATGGGTCAGCGATTGTCTACGCCGAGATTCGTCGTCTGAACAGGGACGAGATCAAGGCCCTCGGAGGGCAATCGCCTTTGGCATTGCAGGATTCGGTCATCGAAATAACCCTGATGGATAGCGGCCCCGGTATTCCCGAGGAACACAGAGAAAAGATATTTACTCCCTTTTATACAACCAAACAGAGTGGCAATGGCCTTGGCCTGGCAGTGGCATGGAAGATCGTCAGGGCACATGGCGGCGACGTCCTCGCCGAGAATGCCGAGGCCGGAGGCGCAGTGTTTCGCATCCTCTTGCCAGCAATGACCACGCAAACCGAGATGGAGTCCCCGTTATGAAGTATTCAGTGTTGATAGTCGATGATGATCAGCTCGTCAATGAGATGATTACCGAAACAGTCCGCCGCGCTGGCTATGCCTGCGCCTCGGTCTTTTCCGCCGAGGATGCCGTGGTGGCGTTGCAGACGCAGTCGTTTGACATTGTCCTCTCAGATTTGAAGATGAAGGGGATGGATGGCGTCGCCCTTCTTAACAACATCAAGAGGTCCAGCCCGGAAACGGTCGTCGTCATTATGACGGCCTTCGGAACGGTCGAAACAGCGGTCAAGGCTATCAAACTTGGCGCACATGATTTTCTCCTCAAGCCGGTCTCACCTGAGACCCTTGAGCACATGTTGACTCGTATCACCGAAATGCTGGGGTTGCGAGCTGAGAACAGCCAACTCAAGAAAGATATAGCTTCGCGCTACCAGAATATTATCGGCAAGAGCCGGATTATGAAGGAAGTGTTCGAGCTGATCGAATCGGTCGCTAATGCCCGCTCGACGGTGATGATAACCGGCCCATCGGGTACTGGTAAGGAAATGGTCGCACGCGCCATTCACCAAAGTTCTTCACGAAGGAATGGCCCCTTCATCAAGCTCAATTGCGCCGCTCTGCCGGAGACACTGGTCGAGGCCGAGTTGTTCGGCTACGAGAAGGGAGCGTTCACCGACGCCAAGAAAACCAACCGAGGACGGTTCGAACTGGCCGATAACGGCACATTGCTTCTCGATGAAATCTCCGAGATGCCGCTAAATTTACAATCCAAACTTCTACGTGTGATTCAGGAAAGAGAGTTCGAGCGGATTGGTTCGAGCCAGACGATTTCGGTTGATGTGCGACTTATCGCGACCTCCAATCGTAATCTCAAGGAGTTTATTGCCGCTGGAAGATTCCGCGAAGACCTCTTTTTCCGTTTGAATGTGATTCCGATACATCTGCCATCTCTTGAAGAGCGCAAGGAGGATATTCCTCTCCTTGTCGAACATTTCATTGCCAAATACAATAAGGAAAACAGCAAGAAGGTGGCCGGCGTCGAAGAAGAAGTCATGTCACTCTTTATGGGCTACCACTGGCCCGGAAATATCCGTGAATTGGAGAATCTCATCGAACGGGCGGTAGTAACCTCCAGAAGTGAATATCTGACCGACGACGATTTCCCAGCTGAACTATCTCTTGGACGGGCTGGCGATGGTGTTGCCGATTTGAAGATTCCTATGAAACTTGAAGATGGCAGTCGCTATCTGATTCTGAAAACCCTTGAGAAATTCAAGGGGAACAAGACCAAGGCCGCCGACGCCCTTGGCATCACAACGCGCACTATCCGCAACAAACTGGCCGAATACCGCGTCCAGGAGCAATAGGCCGCGCCGATCCGACTCGGTGCCGCGAGACTTTTTCTGTGTCTTCGTAGGTCGGCGTTCCGATCCCCCGCTCAGGCGGGGAAAGAAACCCGACACTTTCGTTATATCAGCCGATACTGGGGACAATCCCAACCCGCTGTTTCAAACGTAACCAAACCCCTTTAGTCTCAGTCTTTTCTGCCGATACTTATCACAGTGACAGCCGGGCAGGAGTCCGCCGTTCATAATTAAACAATTGATTCGTCAATGGAAGACGACTGAACCCACTATGGATTTTGCTACAATCATAGGCATCGCAATGGCGGTTTCAGCCATTGGCGGAGCATATTATCTTGAAGGTGGAACTGTCGGTTCCATATTTCTATTTGCTCCCATGATGATTGTATTCGGCGGTACGATTGGCGCTACTGTTGTCACAACCTCAATGCAGACAGTCCGCAGAGTCCCCGATTTTCTTCGTTTGGCTTTTTTCGCTCATGAATATGACGCCTACGCCACAATCGACACGATAGTTCGCCTCGCTGAAAAAGCCCGCAAGGAAGGAATTCTTGGTCTCGAATCCAATCTGAAAACTACGACTGACCCATTTCTCCGCAAGGGACTTCAACTGGTCATTGACGGTTCCGAAATCAACGACCTCAAGGAAATACTCGAGACCGAGATTGCCAATTCGGAAAGCCGCCACCGCCGGGGGATCATCTTTTTCCAAAAAGCCGGTGGCTTTGCCCCGACTATGGGAATTTTGGGAACTGTTCTTGGCCTAATTAACACACTCAGCAATACTTCCGACGCCGCTTTGATGGCTCAGGCCATCGCAGGGGCATTCATTGCCACCCTGTGGGGTGTGGGCGTCGCCAACCTGTTTTTTCTTCCAATAGCTGACAAGCTTCGCCTTCGCCACGACGACGAGGTCGCCCACCGCGAATTAATTCTCGAGGGGATCATGGCTATCCAGTCTGGTGATAATCCGCGCAATATTCGCATGCGACTATTGTCTTTCGTCCACCCCTCCATGCACCGTGCCTCCGACAGGCGCGCCTAGGCGGGTGATTTATGCGCCGCCGCAAACTTCATGATATCGAGCATGAGAATCTCGATCGCTGGTTGCTGACCTACTCCGACCTCATCACCCTTCTGCTTGCATTTTTCATTGCTATGTATGCCATGTCGCGCATCGACGCCAAGCGATTCGGTAAGATGGCCGATGCCCTTCAGGGAATTCTCAGGGGCGGGGAAAGTGTGTTGAAATTCGACGACCAACCCGAAGAGTTTTCTCAAGGGCACGGCGTCCTTCATATCGGCGACCTGAAAATGCTCAAACAGCAAATCGACGATCGTTTTAAAACTGTCCCCGGGGGAACCGAAATGGTTCACACCGAGCTGACCGAACGCGGTCTGGTGGTGCATATCCTTGAGTCGGCGCTTTTCAGCGGTGGTTCGGCAGAACTCGAGCCGCGAGCGATGAGCGTTCTCGACATGATTTACGATAAGATTCAGGGATTCCCCAACCATGTGCGAATCGAAGGGCACACCGACGATTTGCCGATCAAGTCTACGGTTTATCCGAGCAACTGGGAACTGTCGACCGCCCGCGCGACATCGGTGGTACGCTATTTCATCGCCAACCACTCAGCGCCGCCAACCAAGATCTCGGCGTTGGGTTATGGTGAATTTCGCCCGATCAAACCGAACACCTCCATCGAGAGTCGCGCCTCTAACCGCCGCGTTGATGTCGTCGTGCTGACGTTAGAACTCTCCGCCAAAGAACCCTCGGCCGAACTGTACACGCCACCGCTGGCAGGGCAATAACTTCCCGAACTAGTCGGAATTCCTTTCCGTGAAACCCGATTATCGTATCGGAGTCGGAATCGCACAGTTCTTCTATCTCGTTGATAATCAACGACAAATCCCTCCTTTCACATTCTTGGCACGGCCCATGCTTATCCACTCGCAGACTTGGAGTCTATCTATATGGCAAATACGATATCGAAATTTCTGTTTGATCGCGTCGGCATCCCAAAGATGCAGACCTATCTCGACCTTGGAGGTCTGAGGCAGAAGCTTATTGGCGGTAATATCGCCAATGTAGCAACTCCGGGCTTTGAAAGCGCCGACATTAATTTCGAAAAGGAATTTAGCCGACTGACGGGCAAGTCCAATCGACTTGAAGGGATGGTCACACATCCTTCGCACATCCCCACCGGCAACAGTGCCAAGCGTCCGCCAAAGGTGGAAACAGTGGATGTCAAAGATGGGGAATTGAATTCGGTCAATATGGATCAGCAGATCGCCGGAATGGCGCAAAATGAAATTACCTATACCGTTGGAGCGCAACTCCTGAAACAGCGACTCGATGGTCTTAGGAAAGTGATTACCTCGAAGTAGAGGAATAGAATATGGCAGGATTCCTTAAATCAATAGATGTCAGCGCCCAGGGACTAACCATCCAGCGTCGCAAAATGGACGCCGTGGCGCAAAACATAGCCAACGCCGAAACCACTCGCACCCCCGAAGGCGGACCCTATCGACGTCAGCGGGTCGTCGTCGAAGGAAACAAGAATGAACTGCCGTTCAATTCTCTCTTGTCGCAGGCAAATACAAAGCTGGCACGAACCGACGGCCGTCATCTTTCAGGGAAATCGTTATCGACCATGAATAAAGTCGACCAATACTCCGCCACAGGCGAGGTCGTGCAAGATCCTAAGAATTTGTTCAAGTTGGTTCATGATCCTTCCCACCCCGACGCCGACGAGCAGGGGTATGTGAAGATGCCCGACGTGGAAATAGTGACTGAAATGGTCGATATGATGGTGGCCTCGCGGGCCTATGAGGCTAATGCCACGGCAATTTCGACCGCAAAGAAAATGGCCAATGATGCTCTCGATATTTAATAGCGCGAAAGGAAAGACGCGATGAAAGTATCCAATTTACCAATTCAGCCGCAACCTAGTAGTATCCGCAGTGACCGGCTGACGCAGAGAACTCCCGCCGACGCATATGCGCAGGCTGAGCGCACTGCCGAGACCGTTGCAATTCGCCCTCAGCCGAAACAGGCTTCGTCGGCTCTGGCGATAAGCGCCCCCAAAGGGAGCTTTTCGGAGTTTCTGACGGTTGACGAGCAAAAGGCGCTCGACATGATATTCGCAAAATACAATGACCCGACTCGATTTGGTCAGGCATACAATCGTGATTCAACGGCGACGACCGAATCGTCACCTGTTGGCCGCATCATCGACGTGAAGGTCTAACGATGTCAGGCGATGTCGGACATGTCACTCGTCTGGTTCCCGGGATTGCCGAACAGGCATCGCCGATTCAGCCAAAGATCGCATTGGATGCGAACCCTGAGGTTTCGTTTGGCGATATGCTGGGGAACTTTATGAATAACGTGAATTCGGCCCAGCTCGAGTCGTCGAGCGCTCAGGATATGTTAATGAATGGCGATTCGGTAGAACTCCATCAGGTGATGATCAAAGCCGAAGAGGCTGGCATTTCCATGGATTTACTTCTGGAGATCAGAAACAAACTGGTCAACGCCTACAATGAAATAATTCGAATGCCCGTCTGAAAATGACCGGCTTCGGCGGTGCAAGGAATGTGCCGCCGATACAAATGACATAGGATGACGTATGGATGGAACAAAACGTTACTTTGACGGTGTCTCGGGCTTTGTTGGTCGTATGACCCCAAGCCAGGTGATGATGCTATTGGGCGTCATCGCCGGATCGGTTGTGGGAATTGTCTATCTCGTTGGCTGGCTTTCGACGGCCAACTACGCCCCCCTGTATACGAATCTCGACGAGAGTGAAGCCGGGGATGTGATTGGATATCTCTCCGAAAACAAAATCCCCTACAACGTCACCGGCAATGGGCGCGTTATTGAAGTTCCGTCAGGCGAAGTCTACAAGGCCCGCATTGCGCTGGCGTCGGAAGGACTCCCCAAGTCCGGTATCGTCGGCTATTCTATCTTCGATCAGAATAATCTTGGAATGACCGATTTTCTTCAAAATCTCAATTTTCGCCGCGCCCTTGAAGGGGAGCTGACGAAAACGATCATGCAGATTAGTGAAGTACAGGCGGCGAGGGTGCATATCGTTATGCCAAAGGATCGTCTGTTCCGCGAAGACAAAAAAGAAGCAACGGCCTCAGTCGCGCTGAAACTGCGCGGAGTGTCGGCGCTTAACAAGAGACAAGTGTCAGGTATCTCGCATTTAGTTGCCTCATCGGTTGAGGGACTAACCCCGGAAAATATCACTATCGTTGATTATGACGGCAACCTGTTGTCGTCTCCGCAGGCGCATGACGCTTTGGCGGGGCTTAGCTCCTCCCAGCTTGAAGTACGAAAGGATGTGGAGTCATATCTTGAGCAAAAGGCGCAGTCGATGCTCGACAATGTCCTCGGCAATGGGAAGGCGGTCATTCGAGTTACGGCCGATCTTAATTTTGCTCAATTGGAGCGAACGTCAGAAGACTTTGATTCGGACAACCCGGCTGTTCGCAGTGAAGAGCGCAACAAACAGTCAACTGCAGAATCTGACAAATCGGAAGAAAAAGCTGAGACCAAAAAGGACGACAATACCGAAACGGTTGTCACCAATTATGAACTGGATAAAACCGTCGAGCATATTGTCAACGCCATCGGAACCATTCAGCGTCTTTCGATTGCAGTATTGGTCGACGGCACCTACCAGATACCCGAAGGAACGACCGAAGAAGGCGCGGCCGCTACTTATCAACCGCGCTCTCAGGAAGAAATCGATCGCTTGTCGGCCATAGTCAAGAATGCCGTCGGGTATGACCAGACACGCAACGATCAGGTAGAAATAATTAACATTCCGTTCGACCGTCAGGCCGTTGAGCAAGATCGCCAGGCCCTTGATACGATGTACACCCGCGAGTTTTATACTGACATCGTCAAGCAGGTGGGCATCGTGCTCCTCATCGCATTTCTTTTCTTCTATGCCAAGAAGAAGGCGAGCAAGTTATTTGAAGCCCTGGGCAAGATGGTTCCTGCCGGTCATCCGCAACAGACCGCGGCTCAGATGTACGATGTCCCCCCCCCGCCCCCAGTTCTGCCTCCTGAGCAACGGAAGCCGCGAATCGGAGATAGAATGCATGAAGCCGCCAAGGCTCAACCTGACGAGGTCGCCCGAGTCATTCGCACCATCATGATGGAGTAGCGCCGATATGGATTACCCAACGATGACACCAATTCAAAAAGCCGCCGTCGCACTAGTGGCATTCGGCCCGGAAGTATCGGCTCTTGTCCTCAAGGGAATGAAGGAAGCAGACCTTGAGCGGCTGACCGTTGAGATCGCCAATCTTCGTGACGTCCCCTCGGACATCGAAGAAAAAGTGTTGGAGGAATGTAGCCAGATATTTATGGCCAGGGAGTACATTTCGCAGGGCGGTATTGATTTTGCCAGAACAGTACTCGAAAAGGCGGTCGGATCAGGAAAGGCGAAAGATATTCTTCAGCGCCTTGAATCCTCCATCCGCGCGACCGGATTTTCGCTTCTCAAGGATATCGACCCAAAACAATTGGGCGGATTTCTTCAGAATGAGCATCCGCAAACTATATCACTCATCCTGACTCAATTGCCAGCCCAACAGGCGGCCGCCGTTCTTGCCGAATTCTCTCCGGAGCTTCAGGCCGAAGTGTCGCTGAGAATCGCAACGATGGAAAAGATCGCGCCGGAAATTCTTCGTGAGATTGAAACGACCCTCGAGGGTCACTTCGCTCAGGCGGGAGTAGGGGAGATGTCGGCATCCGGTGGCGCCAAAGCCATCGCTGAAATCTTGAATCTCCTTGATTCAACCGCAGAAAAGAACATTCTCCAGTCTCTTGAAGCCGAGGATCCCGATTTGGCCGCGGCAATCAAGAATCTGATGTTTGTCTTCGACGATATTATTCTGCTCGACGATCGCTCTGTCCAGCGTCTTCTCAAAGAGGTGGAGACAAAAGACTTGTCACTGGCGCTCAAAGCCGCCAGCGAAGAAGTCAAGGCGAAGATATTCATCAACGTTTCAGAACGCGTTGCCTCGATGATAAAAGAGGAGATGGAGTTTATGGGTCCAACCCGCCTTACCGACGTCGAATCGGCTCAGTCTCGCATTGTCGAAGCCGTTCGCAGACTCGAAGAGGAAGGACAGATTATTATCGCCGGCCGTGGCAAAGAGGAAATCATTGTCTAGGATCATACGCACCTCTTCCACCGCTGAGACCATCATCATCGGTGAACGGCATATCGACAAGGAACAGGAAGCCGAAGCCACTTCCATATTGAAGTCTCTCTTCCCGAAAGTGGAAGTGGTCAGCGATATGGATGGCGCCAGGTTTATTCCTGTGATTGAAGCTATCCGCATGAAAACGGTCGTCGCTCAGGAACGGGCCACCGCCGAAAAGGCTGGTTACAATCAGGGGCATCGTGACGGCCTTACCAAAGGACAGGAGGACGCCCGCAAGACGGCCTCCACTCTTGATACTGTCATTGCCGATGCCATACGTCAGCGCGAGCAATTGCTTGTGGACGCCAAGGCGCGGATTTTGGATCTCGTCGTGCAGATAAGTCGAAAGGTGACATTTGATGCCGTCTCCGCTGATCCCGAGACGACGACAAAAATGATTAGCGGCGTCATCGACACTCTCATCGACAGGTCTCGACTTGTAATCAAAGTCAATCCAGATCATCTCCCATTGCTTGAGCAACAGCTCGATACGTTTTTAACCTCCTCGACTTCAATCAAAGAATTGCGACTGGAGGCTGACCCGCGAGTGCGATTTGGCGGTTGCTTTATCGAGACGCCAACCGGCGATATCGACGCCCGTCTGGAATCACAATTTGGAGTCATTGAAGATGTCATCAAAGGCAATGGCTAAGCAACATGAATATTGGCTATGACATGTACACCGAGCGAATTCGCTCAGCAAGTACAATCAAACACTACGGTAAAGTCACGCAGGTCGTGGGTCTCGTTATCGAATCCGCGGGTCCTGCTGTGCCGATTGGCCGACTCTGCACTATCGAGAATTTCGATAATGGGGCACGAGTAAAAGCGGAAGTGGTGGGGTTTAGGGAAAATAAACTTCTCCTAATGCCTCTCGGTCCGATTACCGGAATCACGCCGGGCGCGATTGTCACGTCTACATCGGAACTCCTCCGTGTGCCGGTAGGCAACGGTCTTATTGGCCGTGTGATTGGCGGCCTTGGTCAGCCAATCGATGATCTTGGGCCGCTTCTATCGAGCGCCTCCCGCCCCATGACATCCGAAACAATTCCTGCTCTGAAACGGAAACGAATCACCACTCCACTGCGTACAGGCATACGAGCCATTGACTATACCACCGCGCTCGGCACCGGTCAGCGACTGGGAATATTTGCGGGTTCAGGAGTTGGGAAGTCGGTTCTGCTTGGAATGATTGCCAGAGGAACCTCCGCGGATGTCAATGTCGTCGCCTTGATCGGCGAGCGTGGCCGCGAAGTGCGTGAATTTATTGAAGGAGATCTTGGGACTGAAGGGATGAAGCGCTCGGTTGTCGTGGCGGTCACCTCCGATCAACCGGCCCTGATTCGCATCAAAGGGGCAATGGTGGCAACCACCATCGCCGAATACTTCCGCGATCAAGGTCTGAACGTCATGCTCATGATGGATTCGATCACACGAGTGGCGATGGCTCAGCGCGAAATTGGCATTGCCGTTGGTGAGCCTCCCACAACCAAAGGATATACTCCGTCCGTCTTTGCAATGCTCCCTCAGCTATTGGAGCGCGCCGGTCAATCTGACAAAGGTTCAATCACCGGCCTTTATTCGGTGCTCGTCGAAGGGGATGACCTCAATGAACCGATATCCGACGCCGTTCGATCCATTCTCGATGGTCACGTCGCATTGTCTCGCCGCCTGGCGTCGCTCAATCAATACCCAGCGGTGGATATGCTGGACTCCATCAGCCGTTTGATGGTGGCCGTTGCCAAACCGGAGGAGCGACAAATTGCTCAATCGGTGCGGGAAATCATTGCTGTCTATCGCGAGGCTGAAGACCTTATCAATATCGGCGCCTATGCCAAAGGTTCAAATCCAAAAATCGACAATGCCATTGCGCGCATCGAACCGCTTAATGCCTTCTTTCGACAGCCGATTAGCGAAGTCAATGACTTTGACAGCTCGATAGCTCGATTGAAAGAGATAGTCGGGTTTGTTCCGACGTCATAATCCATGAAAAAATTCAAGTTTCGACTTGAGCCATTGCTCAAGGTAAAGGCCCATCGCGAAAAACAGCGTCAGAAAGAGCACGCCACGGCCGTCAACAACGAAATGACACAGGCGCAAAAACTTGATGAGCTTGCCCATCACCGAAACGATGTCGTTTCACTTCAATCGGAGATGATCGGGAAGACCTTGTCGCCGAATCAGCTCATGACCTATGCGCGTTACATGATGAAATTGCGGAAAGATGGCGTTGTCGGAGGGGAACTGCTCAAAGTTCTTGGCAAAGAGACCGAACGGCGTCGCGCTGTATTGGCTCAGGCCGCCACGGAACGCAAAATATATGAACAGCTCAAAGAAAACCAGGAACGAGAGTTTCTGGAGGTCATTGAAAAGGCTGAGCGCAAAGAGTCCGACGAACTTGCTATCGACAACTTTCGTCTTCGCCGCGGATCGCGGTAACTTTCCTTTACGGACATAGCGGGGGCTGAGGGCCACCTTTGAAGAGGTAGGTGACTATAAATGTCAAATCAACAATGTTGACAGATTCGTTGGCGTCGCCGTTAGCGTTCGCTTCCTGACGGCAGGCCGGCGCTGGACCCTGCTTAAAAAAGTAATTTGCCAGAAACGTGATGTCGAGAATATTAATCGCATCGTTCGCATCGCCGTTCGTATTTCCCCGCCGAATTCGACAACATCCTTGCCGGATTGCTATTGCCCCCCGGCGAAACTGGGGAATGAAACGGCTAGCACCAGCATCGGAAAACGATGTCTGATAGACTATGAGATTATTGAGGATTGTGATCGAATCAATGAAGGCAGTTTCT